>DAOTYK010000046.1:0-2963 GCA_034434855.1 Thermomicrobium sp. | reverse complement strand
TTTGGCCGCCGCTGTCCTGTGGGGCACGACCGGAACCACACTGGCGCTCGCTCCGCCGGAAACCGACCCGCTCGTTCTCGGTGCGCTGCGCCTTGCCCTCGGCGGCCCGCTCCTCCTCGCGACGAGCCGGTTCCCGGGGGCCGCATTGTGCCGGGTTTGGCGTCCCTTAGCAGTCGCTAGTCTGGCAGTCGCCGCTTATCAGCCGGCCTTTTTCCTCGGCGTGCGGACCAATGGGATCGCAATCGGAACACTGATCGCCATCGGCAGCGCTCCCCTTCTCGCCGCAGCGCTGGAAATGCTCACCGAGCGGCGACCTCCATCCATACGCTGGCTCTTCGCGACCGCTCTCGCTCTGCTCGGGCTCGGCCTGCTGCTTCATCAGGGAAGAACGCTGCAGCTTACGCTGACAGGGTCGCTGGCGAGTCTCGCCGCGGGAGCATCCTACGCGTTCTTCGTCTTCGCGACCCGCCGCGCCGTCCGTGCTGGTCTGGCTGCGCAGCAGGTCATCGCCTGCTCGTTCGTCGCTGCCGCCGTTCTCCTCGGTCCACTCCTGTTCTGGCGGCCGGTCGGCTGGCTGCACAGTTCGGGTGGATTGCTCGCCACACTTTATCTGGGTGTCGTGGCGACCGCGCTGTCTTATCGCCTCTTCGCCCGCGGCGTGGCCCGTACCGGTGCCGCCTCCGTCGCGACACTGTCGCTCGCCGAACCACTAACGGCGACGTTGCTCGCTGTTTTCGTGATTCGAGAGGACCTCACCAGCCAGCAACTCGTCGGAGTCGCGAGTCTCGTCGCCGGACTCAGCCTCGTCGCACTCGGCGAGCAGGTGCGGCCGCGAGGCACTTTCACTGCTCCGGTCGATCCGGTGCGAGAGGAGCAAGCGTCGTGACGGCTCTGCGCAGCGTCACTTCTCGTCACGTCCTCGCCAGACTTCTCCTCCGACCGATCCCGAGCCGTTTGTCGCCTATCACGCACGGGCAACTGGATCTGCCGGAACTCGAAGGTCCAGTCAGGATCATACGAGATCGCTGGGGTATCCCGCACGTGCGAGCCGCCACGAGTCACGATGCGTGGTTCGCACTCGGATTCTGCCAAGCCCAAGACAGAACGTTCCAACTCGAGTTCCTCCGACGTCTCGTGCGTGGAGAACTGGCTGCTGTGATCGGTCCCGCTGGTCTGCCCTTCGATCGTCTCGCTCGTCGCGTCGGCTTCCGCCGCGCGTCACTGCGCCAGCTTCCCGTGATCACTGGTGACGTTCGCGATCAAGTCGAGGCCTTCCTCGCTGGCATGCGTACCGGGCTCGAATTCGGTCTACGAGCACGCCCGATCGAATTCCTGTTCCTGCGCATGGAACCGCGACCGTGGGACGCGGCTGATGTCCTCGCCTTCGTCAAGTTTCTCTCCTTCGTTCTCGCCTCGAACTGGACCTCCGAACTCGTCCGTCTGCGCGTGCTGCTCGACGATGGCCCAGATGCCCTGCGCGCACTCGATCCTTCGCTTCCCGAACTCGTTGACCTACCGGCATTTCCTGCAGAACTTCGCAGCGAGTGGCTCGAGCTCGTTGCGGCTGAACTCGATCGATTACGAGGCTTCGGTAGTACGGCTGCTTCCAACAATTGGGGTGTCGCTGGATCGCGCACGGCGAGCGGTCGTCCACTACTCGCCAACGATCCGCACTGGTCACCGCTGCTGCCGTCGTTTTGGTACTTCGCGCACCTTTCCACTCCGGAATGGTCGATCGCCGGCGCGACGCTCATCGGGACACCCGCTTTCCTCGCTGGTCATAATGGCTACGCCGCATGGGGCGTGACAGCCGGATTGAGCGACAACACCGATCTCGCTCTGGAAATGGTCGGAGCCGACGGACACTCTGTCCGCGAGCAGGACGATTTCGTTCCCTGCCTCGTTTACCAGGAGTCGATCGCGGTTCGCGGGCACGGCACGGTTACCGACCTCGTGCTGGAAACCCGTCGCGGCCCGATCGTCAGCCCTGTCCTGCACGGGGTGCCCTGGGCGGTATCCCTGCGTGCCGTCTGGCTCGATCCGCTGCCGGTTCGCGGTCTGCTCTCGATGCACCGAGCTCGTTCGTTCGATGACTGTCGCGCTTTTTTCGGTGACTGGCCACACCTCCCCCTGAATGTCGTCTACGCTGACTGCTCGGGCCAGATCGGCTGGCTTCTCGCCGGCACCGTTCCGCAGCGCCGTTGCTCCACTGGACTGTTCCCTCTCTTGGGCTGGGAGAATCCCGAGCCATGGATCGGCTACGTGTCCCCCGATCGGATGCCCTGCCGCGTCGATCCGCCAGAGGGATTCGTGGCTACCGCCAACAACGCACCGGCACTTCCTGACGACGCACCGTTGCTCGGTGCTGACTACCTCGATTCCTACCGAATTGCACGGATTACTGAGGTGCTGGGCAGCCGCACCGACTGGGCGATCGAAGACATGCTCGCCCTCCAACTCGATACCACTTCGCTTCCCTGGCGCGAGCTGCGGGATATCGTGCTCGCCGTCGAGCCGACGAGCTCACGGCTCCAGCGAGCGCTTCAGCTCCTGCGGGAGTGGAACGGGACCGTCGATGCCGAAAATCCCGCCGCCACCGTGTTCGAACTCGTCGTCCATCGCCTCGCCCAGGAATTGGCCAGAGCCTATGCCCCCCGCAGCTGGCGCTGGGTCATCGGCATGGGATTCCATGATCTCGTCGATGGAACCAGCTGGGGTGTCCGACGCATCGCCCATCTGGTTCGAGCTTTGACCGGCAGTTCACTCGCACCCCCGTACGGATCATGGCCAGAGATGGTCGCTGAGGCCCTCGAGGGGGTAATCGAGGAATTAGAGCGTATCACGGGCGACGAGGTCGCCGACTGGGCTTGGGGGAAGGTGCGCCCCCTCCATCTCCGGCACCCGCTGGGAGCGATCGGAGGACTCCGCTGGCTCTTCGATCGGGGACCTTTCTCGATCGGCGG
>DAOTYK010000045.1:0-4085 GCA_034434855.1 Thermomicrobium sp. | reverse complement strand
GACGCTCCCGCCCGGGAGCGAGTTTCGGTTTGCCCCGGGCGGGAGCCGATGCACGTCGCGCTCAGGGAGTCCAGCTCATCGATTGCGTGACCGTGGGCTCGGTCGCGTCACAGCTGGCGTTCGTGTTCAAGTCCCAACAGACGGTAACAGGGGCCGTCGTGTTGGTGCCCTTCACGAGCACGGTCGCGGCTCCGAACATGTTCGTGGAAGTGGGTGAGGTCGTGATGGTCAGGCCCGCCGGTCCCTGAACCAGGATCTGTTGGGCGGGCATCTGCACCCCGTTCTCGTCGACCGTTTGGGCGACGATGATCGTGTCCACACCGTTCTTGTTCGCGACCTTGCCGAAGTCGACGCGGAGGGCGCGCTGTCCGGTCGCGACGTTGAAGGCGGCCGAGCCATCGGCTTGCACGTCGTAGTTGACGTTGTTAGTGATGGCGACGACGGGTCCACCCGCGGTCACGGCCACGCGCACCTGACCCTGGAAGTCGGCGGGGAGCGGTGCCTGACTCGGCGCGTAGATGGTCACGGCGCCGTTGGGGGCGATCCCCGGGACCGTCAAGGGCGAGGGGGGTTGCGGTGCGCCGCTCGCGTCGGAGAAGTCGAGCGTGACCGTGGCGGCCGCTCCACCCACGTTGAAGAGCTGGATCCCGCTGTTGTCGTTGCCGCTCGAGCCCTGCTTCTGGAACAGCGGGACGCGGAGGAGCGGCATCGGGAGACCCGGTGTCAGGGTGAGTGGCCCATTGATCCCCATCGAGGTCAGCGCTTGCCCGACGTCCGCGCCACCCCCGGTGTACTTGACGGCATCGACCGAGACGATGATCGGCTGGGTGCTGGTGATGACCGCTTGAGCGAGTTGACCGCCGCTCCCGCTGAGATAGTCGAAGTCCATCGAGTTGGCGGCGATCGGTCCCAGGCTCTTGGTGGTGATGAGGTTCCCGTTGGTTCCGTAGTAATTGATCGTCACGGTCGCGGGGCCGCCGCCAGCGTTCGTCACTGCCAGGCCGGTGTTCCAGTCGAAGTAGGCCTGGAAGACGAGCGGCACGTAGACCGTGCTGGTCAGGGCGCCCACCGGCAAAGCGAGGTTCGTGAGCGCCATGTTGACCGGGGCTCCCCAGGGCTGAGTCGGCTTGATCCGGTCGATGCTGGCGGTCAGCTGGCACCCGACTCCTTCGATGCGCGCAGTGCCCAGCCAGTTGTTCGGGACACCAGCCGCGACGAGGTCCAGGTTCCACGTCGCGCCGGCAGCTACTGCCTGCGTGAGCGTGTGCGTCTGGGTACCGCTCGGGTGCTGGTAGAGCTTGACGGTGACGGAGCAGAGCGTGTTGCCGACGTTGGTGACGTGTAGGACCGTCTTCCATCCGTTGTAGTTGGCCTGCGCGATCGGTGCGACCAGCGTGCTGCCGACCGCACCGGCCTGGCTCAGTCCGGCGTAGCCACTGACCATGAGGTGGGTGCTGCTCGTACGACCGTTCGTCGAGGGAGCTGGGGCCATGAGCTTGACAGCGGCGCTCAGCCGGGCCGGGCGACAGGGAAAGTCGTAGGCGACCTGCACGCTGTAGGCGCTGCCGCCAGCTGGCTCAGCTCCGGCTGGTGCCCAGTTGATGTTCAACGTCGTGCCGACTTGCGAGAAGGTATAGTCAGCCGGCGATGCGTAGAGCGTCGTTCCCTGACTCACGACGACCTGGGTGACGTTGACGCCGCTCGGGACCGGTAGAGCGATGGTATCGGCCGTGTTCACAGGGGTGCCGCGTGTCTTGGTGAACTCCTGGACTGCCTGCGGTGCGCAGCCGCCTTGCTCCCGCCCCGTGAGCAGGAGGCCACCACCAGGGTTGGTGCCGAAGAGCGTCCCCGCGGCCAGGGTCGTCGAGCCGTTGCCGGGCAGGTTGACGCTCGTGATCAGGGAGCCATCCGCCTTGGCGATGTCGACGGTCACCGGGAAGTTACTGGCGTTGGCGACGGTGACCGTTCCGTGCCAAGGGCCAGTACCCGCGAGCGTCTCGTTGTTCGGCAGATACGGGACGACGAGTCGCTCACCGATGTCCCAGAGGCTCGCGGTGGGGGCAGGGGCAGACCAGTTCGCGGTGACCGGAGCGCTCGAGGCCACGACTAGACCGAGCGCGAGCAGAACGACGCCGAAGCGTCTTCGCCAATGTCCCATGCTGTTGTCCCCCTTCTGCAGGCTACCGACCGTGCCGGACGAGACGAGTGTAACGCATCGTTCCTCACTGGCGGATCCTTCTCGACCGCTGTCCCCGGGGCGCGAGCCGGCCGGATCGTTTCCGGCTCTGGCAAAACAACGCGCGAGCCTGCCGACCGCTTACAGCCGGCAGGCCCGCCCGAGGTGCCCGGACCCTGGTCAGCGGACGAGCAGCAACATCGGCTGCTCCAGGAGCGTGCGCACCGTCTCGAGGAAGCGGGCAGCAGCCGCGCCGTCGGCAACGCGATGGTCGACCGAAAGGGTCAGACGCATGCGGCGCACGGGTACTGGTTCCTCGCTTCCCTCGCGATAGACCGGTTCGCGCAGAATGCTTCCCACCGCGAGGATCGCTGCCTGAGGCGGGTTGATGATGGCCGTAAAGTGCTCGACCAGCCCGAACATCCCGAGGTTGGAAATCGTGAAGGTACCTCCTTGATATTCCTCGGGACGCAAGCGTTCCTCGCGGGCGCGCGCGATCAGATCCTTGGTCAGTCGCGCGATCTCCGCGAGCGGCTTGCGGTCAGCGTCCGGCACGTAGGGTGCGATCAAGCCGTGCTCGGTCGCGACCGCGATGTTGATGTCGATGCGCTTGTAGATGCGCAGCTGGCTCGGTGGGACGAAGCTCGCGTTCAGCATCGGAAAGTCGCGCAGCGCCAGTGCACAGGCTTTGATCAGGAGATCGGTCACCGAGACGCGTTCTTCCTCCGGAACCTGGGCGTTGATCTGCTCGCGCAGGGCGAGCAGCGCGTCGACCTCGGCGACAGTGGTGACGAAGAAGTGCGGCGCTTGCTGGAAGCTCTCGGCCATCCGGCGGGCGATCGTTTGCCGGATGCGAGAGAGTTCGATCACTTCGAACTCGGGCAATCCTGTCACCGGCGGAGCAGTCACTGCTGGTGCCGCCGCTGGCGGCGGAGCGGCTGGGGGTGCCGGCGGTGGAGGCGGTGCAGCTGCCGGAGCCGGCTGCTCCGGGGCCAACGGTGCGCGTGGTGCAGCGATGAGCGGTAAGATGTCCTCTTTGACGATGCGACCACCGGGGCCGCTGCCGCGGATCTTGCTGAGGTCGATACCGTGCTCGGCAGCGAGCCGCCGGACGAGCGGTGAGGCGCGAACCCGCTCACCGGGGGCGGTGGGGGCCTCCTCGAGCGGTGCGACTTCCGGCGCTTTTGGCCCCGGTACGGTGACGGTCGCTGCCGCAGTGGCAGCGCCGACAGCCGCAGGAGTCGGTACAGCCTCTTCTTCCACCTTCTCACCGGGCTCACCGATCAGGGCGATCGGTTGCCCGACTGGAACGGTCTCTCCCTCCTTGGCCAGGAGCTTGAGGATCACGCCCGAGGCGAACGACTCGATCTCGAGATTGACCTTGTCGGTCTCGATCTCGGCGATCGGTTCGCCGCGCTCGACTCGGTCTCCCTCATGCTTGAGCCAGCGGAGGATGGTGCCTTCTTTCATGTCATACCCCATCTGGGGCATGACGAGCGGTCGTGCCATGTCGTTTCCTCCGTCCCCAGGTGCCTGGCGCTACCGCGCGACCGGTGCGGGGAGCCGTTGATAGAGCACCTCCCGCACCGCCTCGATGACCTTGTCCTTGTTCGGGATGACCAGGCGTTCGAGATTGCGCGCGTACGGCATCGGGACCTCGGCACTGGCGACGCGCATGATCGGTGCATCCAGGTAGTCGAGTGCCCGTTCTTGGACCGACGCAGCGATCTCGGCTCCGACGCCGAACGACTTCCAGCCTTCCTCGACGATCACCAGACGGTTCGTCTTCTGCACGGAGCGGACGATCGTCTCGATATCGAGCGGGCGCAGGACGCGCAGATCGATCACCTCGCACTCGATCCCCTCGCGGGCGAGTTCCTCGGCTGCACCGAGCGCCAGGTAGTAGCCG
>DAOTYK010000044.1:0-2685 GCA_034434855.1 Thermomicrobium sp. | reverse complement strand
TCGCTCGTGCCAGATCGAGCGCTTGGCGCAGGTAGCCGATCGCGTGATGCGGATCGGCCTCCTGAAGCTCGAGTTCCGCCAGGAGCAGGAGCGCCCGTTCCTGCGTGACGAAGTCGTGGCCCCGCTCGGCCGCCTCGACCGCTTCGGCCAGTCGGTCCATCGCTTCCTGCCGCAGACCGCGGGCCATGGCGATCGACCCCTGAAGAACCGCGAGCTGTGCTTCCAGGCGGGCGTCGTCGCTCGCTCGAACCAGATCGGCCGCGTGCTTGGCGACGAGCAGCGCGTCCGCGAGTTCGCCGAACTGGAGGAGCACCTCTCCCGTGCCGATCAACCAGCGCGCTTGCTCGGCGGTGCTGCCCGTCGAACTCGCCAGCCGGAAGGCCTGGTACAGGTACTCCAAGGCCTCGCCCCGATGGTCGAGCGCTGCGTGCGCGAGTCCGGAGAGGCCGAGCAACCGCTGGCGCAGTGCCGTGTCCTCGTTGGTCTCGTGCTGCTGCTGGGCCAGATGGAGAAGCTGAAGTGCTCGCTCTGGCTGGTCTCCCTCGAGAGCGAGTTCCGCGGCATCGAGCAGCGCGCGGATCCCTGCTCGCTGGTTACCGATCCGCAGTTCCAGATGGGCGAGTTGGTTCAGGTGATCAGCGGCGTCTCGGAAACGGCCGGCTTGCCGCTCGAGTTGGGCAAGCCCGATGAGGCAGCGGCTCTCCAGCGCCAGGTCGTCCGCTGCGCGGGCTCGTTCCAAGGCGGTCAGCAGGGCAGTGCGAGCCTTGCTGAACCGCCGCTGCTCGGCGAGCAGCGCACCGATCTGGATCGCGATCTCGGCCTGCAAGCGGCGATCAAGTAAGCGTTCGGCCGCTTCCTGTGCTTGCTGCAGCAGCGGATAGGCGGCATCGAGATCACCCAATTCGCGGAGGATCGAGACCTGGCGCAGGAGCGCATCGACCATACCCACATTGTGACCGACGCGGCGGGCGCTGCGAGCCGCCCGGCTGTAGAACTCGCGCGCCGCCGCGAGGTTCCCCTCCTGCCGAGCGAGATCGCCCAGGAGGAGCGCGGTGTCGACGTCCTCGATCGTGTCGGTGTCCTCGCGTCCCGACTCGAGTTGGCGCAGGAGCAGCTCGCGTGCCCGCTCGTGCTCGCCGCGATCCCGGGCCAGGCGAGCCAAGCGGGCCAGAGCGCGTCGCTGTCCAGCCGCGTTGGCGATGCGCTGCGCCGCTCGCAGCGCTTCTTGGAGATGGAGCTCCTGCTCGCGCTGGTATGCCGGGTTCTGTTCGCCGCTCTCGATCGCCAGGTCAGCGAGGATATCGGCTGCCCGCAGGTTCGCCTCCATGAGAACGCGGTCGAACCCTTTTTGGCGGGCTGCCAGGATGACCAGGCGGTTCAAGAGGAGCGCGTGCTCCGGATAGTCGAGGCGAGCCCGCGTGGCTTCGTCGAGCACTTCCCAGAGATCGCCGTCGGCCAGTCGGGCCACGGTCGTGGGATGCTCGGCGAGGGCATAGGCTCGCTCGAGCGTCAGACGGCCCTGGATCGCGTCGGCCGCGATGCGATAGAGCGGATTGCGTTCGATACCCTGACGACGACGGAGCCAGCGGCCGAACTGTTCGAAGACACTCATCGCTCCACCTCGGTCGCCTGCTCGGTGGCTCTCGCTTCGGCGAGCCCCCAAGCCCAGCGCAAAGTCTCCAGGGTTACGTTGCCGCCGCTGACGACGAGGACGACCGTCTTGCCGGCCAGTCGGTCGCGGATCCGGTGCGCCGCGGCGAGCGCGGCTGCACCTGCCCCTTCGGCGACGATGCGAGTCTCGAGCAACTCGATCATCGCGCGTGCGATCTCCTCGTCCGACACCAGGACGATGTCGTCGACGCGTTCTCGGATGATGCGCAGCGGGAGCTCGAAGGCAACGCGGGTCGCGATTCCCTCTGCGAACGTGTACCCGTCAGCCAGTTCCAGCAGCTGGCCTTTCCGCCAGGACTCGTAGACGACCGGCATGCCAGCTGCTTGGACACCGATCACTTGGATCGCGGGATCGGCGGTTTTCATCACGATACCAGTACCACAGACGCCGCTTCCTGCCCCGATCGGCACGATGACCGTATCGAGATCCGGGACGCTTTCCAGGATTTCCAGCGCATAGGTTCCCACACCAGCGATGAGATCCGGTTCGTTCGCCGAGTGGATGTAGCGCAGTCCCTCAGCTGCCGCGCGCGCCTCGCAGGCCAGGCGCGCTTCGTCGAAATCACGCCCGATCAGCACGACCTCGGCGCCGAGCCGGCGCATCGCAGCGACTTTGAGCGGATTGGCTCCCTCCGGTGCATAGATGATCGCCCGAACACCGAAGAGACGCGCAGCATAGGCGATCGACTGACCATGGTTTCCGGTCGATGCCGTGACGACCCCACGGGCGCGCTCCGCGGGGGAAAGCTTGCTCATGAGATAGATGCCACCACGAATCTTGAACGCTCCGATCGGCTGCAGCTGTTCGCATTTCAGGTAGACCTGGCACCCGAGTCGCTCGCTCAGGAGTGGCGAGTGCAGCAGCGGCGTGGGCGGCAGGTACCGCCGAACGACTGCTCGCGCTCGGAGAATATCGTGGAATGTCGGTGGCTCCAGCTGGCGACGCCGATCTATGTCCCCCACCGGTTCGTCCTCCGCTGGTCTCGCTCCTGCCCTCACGCACGCTCCAGCCTA
>DAOTYK010000043.1:0-3327 GCA_034434855.1 Thermomicrobium sp. | reverse complement strand
TCCTCACGCTCGGTGGGACTGCCTTCCTGCTCGCACGCTGGTCGCCTCGCGGCCGGAATCTAGCTTCTCTAGCCGCAGGAGCCCTTTTCATCATGGCCCTGACCAGCACGTACCTCCTCACGCGCCCGGACGGCCTCGCCCGATTCCTCGTCGCCAGCTGGCAGGGGCTCGTAACGGAGTTTCTCGGCCAGCCGTTCGCCGCCTGGTCCCGCCCGCTCGTTCTTCCGGCGACCGAGGAATTCCCGATACTCGCCCTCGCTCTCGGCGGAGCGATCCTGTCCATCCGACGCCGGACTGCGCGGGGGCTCCTCGTCGTCGCCCTCCTCAGCGTCGGCACTGCGATCCTCTTCGGGAACGGCCGGGCGAGTGCGCTCGCACTCATGGTATCGGCCACGATCTTTCTCGCTGGCTACGGTCTCTGCCAGCTTCTCCGAGCGGTCCCGTGGTCAACGCTCCGGCACAGCTGGGATAGCGCGGTTCTCGGCATGAGCGCTCTCGCGGTGCTTCTCGGTCTCAGCCTGATCGGCCGGCTGCTGTCCGGTCCGCAAGGAGACGCTTTTGCTTGGTTGGCTGGCATCGTCAGTCTCCTGCTCTTGCTCTTCGTCACGCTCTGGGCGATCCAGCGGCTCTGGCGACGAGCCATCGCGCCACGCCGTCTGCTCCTCGTCCTGCCGCTGCTCGCCCTGAGCATTCTCGCCTCCCGCGACGCGATGCTCGCCAACGCGACCACGACTTACCGGCCTGGTACTGTCTTGCACGGTGAGGACAGCGCACCGGGATTACGCACGACCGTCGACCGCCTCCGGCGGGCCAGCATGGACCTTACCATGTTCCAGTTCGATCCGCGCGATCCGACTGGTGGACACGGACTCGTCATCGTGCTGCACGATTCAGTCTCCCAGCCCTTTGCCTGGTACCTGCGTGACTTCCCGTCCTTGCGTGTCGTCTCGACGAGCGACCTACCGGTTGCGCTCGCGGACGCCCAGGTCATCGTCATACCTCCAGAAATGCATGCGGGGATAACCGCAGCGCGACCCGAGTTGGTCTGGCAACCGGTTCCCGCACTACTAGACGTCCCAGCGGTGTTGCGCTCACCACCCTGGGGACGTCTCGTGACCGGCATCGTCGATCCCCGCGATTGGCGGGAATACATCTCGTTTCTTCTTTACCGTCGGATCGCGGTACCGAATCCGCCGCAGACAGTTCTGGTAGGATTGGTGCCGGAGGTGGCAACACGGGCCGGTTACCCGGCTGTTCCCTGAGCGGTCGATGGCGCACGTACTCGTCGTCGAGGACGATCCGCGTATCGCCAAGCTCCTGGAACTCTTCCTGCGGCGTGACGGCCACACGGTCGTGACCGTCGCCGATGGAACGGCTGCGCTGGCTCGCTTCGAGGAGGAGCACCCCGATCTGGTCATCCTCGACCTCATGTTGCCGGGCACACACGGTCGCGACGTCTGCCGAGCTCTCCGTGTCCGTCACGCCACACCGATTCTCATGCTCACTGCGCTCGATGACGAGCGCGATATCGTCGAGGGACTCGATCTCGGAGCGGACGACTACGTCACTAAACCGTTCAAGCCGAACGAGCTGCTTGCCCGCGTGCGGGCACTCCTGCGTCGCGCCAGCGGACCACCGGTGAGAGAACTCGTGTACGGGGATATCCGCATCGACCGTGAAGCACGCTCTGTCTTCGTCGATGATGAACCAGTCACCTTGCGCCCACGCGAGTTCGACCTGTTGCTCGCACTGGTGAGTCAAGCAGGACGAGTCATCTCGCGTCAGCGTCTTTTGGCGCAAGTCTGGCGCGACCACGAAATCGACGAGGGTTCGCGCACCCTCGACGTCCACATCAATCGGCTTCGGCAGAAATTGCGGAACAGTCGCGTCCGGATCGAGAGCATCCGGGGCATCGGCTACCGACTCGCTCTCAGTGAATCGTGAGCGTC
Organism: Thermomicrobium sp.; assembly: GCA_034434855.1. Classification (GTDB taxonomy): domain Bacteria; phylum Chloroflexota; class Chloroflexia; order Thermomicrobiales; family Thermomicrobiaceae; genus Thermomicrobium. The sequence goes on along the minus strand of DAOTYK010000043.1, from coordinate 1,378 downwards.
CGGTTACGTTCCGTTTACATCGCACGATCAGACTGAGGAGTGGCAGGCGGAGTGGAGACCCGCTCCGGTTGCCGGATAGGGTGAGCAGTGATCAGGAGTCTACGTGGCCGCTTGTTCGCGAGCTTCGTCGCGGTGGTGCTGGTCATGGTGAGCACGACTGCTTTGGCTGCCATTTGGCCCCTCGTCCGCGCCCAGCGCGAGGTCGGCCAGCGCGAGCTGGAGCAGCTGGCGGCCCAACTAGCAGTCGGCATCGATGCCGTTTACCGCCGCCCCGGACTGCGGCCGCTCCTGGGCGGCGAGTTCCTGCACGAACTCGGCGAACGGAGCGGCGTGCGGCTCCTGATCATCGACCCGCAGGGGACGATCGTGGCGGACTCGGACGAGGAGCCACTTCCTCCGGCCGTGCGGGCAGCGGTCACCCACGGGATAGCGGAGCGCTCGCGGGAGCAACGATTCTCTCCTGGAAAGCGCGACCGGGCGGTCTGGCTTGCTGGTGCGGTGGGCGGCTACTCGTTGGCGGCAGCCCCGTTGGCCAGCGTACCGGGAGCGACCCTCGTCGTCTTGGCGCCGGCGCCGACGCGGGTCCTCCTGCACACGCTGATCCCAGGGTTGGGGCTCGCGCTCGCTGCTGGGCTCGTCGCCTCGCTCGCTGTGACCTGGTTCCTTTCGCGATCGATCGCTGGGCCGATCGCGCGCCTGGCTGCGGTTGCCGACGCCATCGCCGCCGGTGACCTCTCGCGCCAGGCGAGTGGCGCTGGGTCCGACGAGGTCGGACGGCTGGTACGCAGCTTCAACACGATGGTGACGAATCTGCGACGTCTCGTGGAGGGGCAGCGCAACCTCCTGGCCAACGTCGCCCACGAACTCCGCACACCACTCACGGTGATCCAGGGGTACACCCACGCGCTCCGGGAGGGACTGCTCAGCGAGGAGCCCGAGCGCGAGGAGGCGTTGCAGGTCATCGCGAGCGAGAGCGAACGGGCAGCGCGCCTCCTCACACAACTCCTGCACCTGACGCGCCTGGAAACTGGGCAGATCGCGCTCGAGCGCCAGCCTGTCGAACTGGCGGCACTGGTTCAACGAGTCTTGGCTCGTCACCGGCTGGAGGCTCAGCAGCGCCGCATCACGCTGACGACGACGATCCCCGATGCACTGCTGGTTTCGGGAGATCCGGATCTGCTCGAGCAGGCGATCGAGAACCTGGTGCAGAATGCGCTCGTCCACGGTCGTGACGGAATGGACATCGCGATCAGCGCGCGGTCGATCCCCGCGACACCCCGGCGGGTCGCGCTCACCGTCCGCGACACCGGACCTGGTATCCCGCCCGATGCCCTGCCACACCTGTTCGATCGGTTCTACCGGGGAACGCCAGCGCAGA
>DAOTYK010000042.1:0-10614 GCA_034434855.1 Thermomicrobium sp. | reverse complement strand
GTGCCGCTCATCTTCCAGCGACAGCTCTTGTTCCGACGACTCGCCCAGTGGCAGCCGTACGTCTTTGGCCTCGGCATGCTCATCCTCGGTCTCGGTTTGGGATTGGCAGGCCACTGGGGTGTTCCACGACGCCATTGGGACATTACCTTTTCGACCGCACCGGCACTCGGTATGAACCTACAGGAACTCCGGCCTGAGATCGCGGCGTTCCTCGCGATGGTGGGGATCGGTGGCGTTATCGCCGTCGTCGGCGGTGCGATGTTCGTACTGGTAGCGGTAGCGACTGTCTTCGTTGGTCAGCGGACACCGCGCCCTGCCGTCGGGCGCATCATTCCGGAGGCCTTCAGCCCGTATCCAGCCATCGCCGGCGGTGCTGGTGAGCCAGCGACGACGACCCATCGAGGCTTCGAGGTGCCGGGGACGCTGGTCATCTCGGTTGCGTTCTTGATCCTGTTCATCTTCCTCTACGGGTTCTCTTGGTTCGAGTTGAGCCGGGTACCGTGGAAGATCGGGTAAACGCTTACAGCGCGATCGTTCGTCTTCCGGTAGGCTACCAGTGGTAGACTCGCTGCCGGCGAGTCGTGTCGGGAAGCGACGACGGTGCGGGGGCACCATGCGCGAGATGGGAGAGGGGCGTCAGAGCATCCGTTGGCTGGCGCTGGCTGTCGCGATCGCTGGCTATCTTCTGATCGTGATCGGCGGAACAGTCCGAGTGACCGGAGCAGGCTTGGGCTGTGGCCCGGAGTGGCCGCTCTGTAACGGGCGTCTCGTACCCGGCTGGGATCTCTTAGCTTGGATCGAATACGTTCACCGACTGATCGCGCTGGCGGTCATCCTCCTCACCGGAGCGGTCGCCGTGGCGAGTCGGCGCACACACTCGTTGGATCGATGGACGGTGCGGTTGCCGCTCATCGCTGTCGGGCTGGTGCTCGTTCAAGCCATGCTGGGCGCGATCACCGTCTGGACGCACCTGGAGGCAGCGGTGGTTGCGCTCCATCTGGGAGTGGCGTTGAGTTATCTCGCGGTCGCTCTCGTGCTCGCCTTCCGGACGTGGTTTCCGGCCCTCGCCCGAGCGACAGTACGCTCTCCATTGCGCCCGTGGCTGCTTGCCTCGCTGGGAGCACTTTTCCTCCTGATGCTCAGCGGAGCGTACACGGCCAAGCGCGGTGCGGGGTTCGCCTGCCCGGAGTGGCCGTTCTGTGGAGGGTTCTGGATCCCGACCGGGTGGACCAATGTCGACGTTCACCTGACGCACCGATCGATTGCGCTCTGTGCGGTCTTGCTGGTGATCGGGGTCGCTTGGAAGGCGCGGCGAGTGCGCGGTGAGGCACCGTGGGTCGTCGGGCTGGTCACAGCAGCAGCAGTGCTCATGGTCGCGCAGGTCTTCGTCGGGGCAGCCAATATCTGGTTCCGCCTACACCCAGCGGTGAGCGTTGCGCATCTGGCAGTCGCGACGATCGTTTGGGTGCTGCTCGTGCTAGCCGTTCTGGTTGACCGCGCGTTCGCCAGTGCTGCCGTCCAGCAGGACCGAGTCGCGGTACGGGGAGCGATCCAGCGCCCGCTCGGCCAAGTGCTGCGCGACTATTTCGTGCTCACCAAGCCAGGTGTGATGGTCTTGTTGCTCGTCACCACCTCGTGCGCGATGCTCGTGGCGGCGCAGGGAGTGCCCTCATTGTGGACGCTGTTCTGGACGCTCGTCGGTGGAGCGCTCGCTTCCGGTGGAGCAGGGGCGATCAATCACTATGTGGATCGGGACATCGATGCGATCATGACGCGCACGCGCCGGCGACCGTTGCCGGCTGGACGATTGGCCCCGGAATATGCGCTGCTCTTCGGTGTCGTACTGAGTGTTCTGGCAGTCTATGTTCTGACCGCGTTCGTCAATCCGGTCGCAGCCGTGCTCTCGTTGTCCGGCAACCTGTTCTACGTCTTCGTGTATACGATCTGGCTCAAGCGAAGTACGCCACAGAACATCGTGATCGGAGGTGCAGCGGGAGCGGTCCCACCGCTGGTCGGCTGGGCAGCGGTGACGGGCCAAGTCAGTGTGCCAGCTCTCCTGATGTTTCTCTTGGTCTTCGCCTGGACGCCACCGCACTTCTGGGCGCTGGCGCTGTACAAGCGTGGCGATTACGCTGCGGCGGGGGTGCCGATGCTGCCAACAGTGCGCGGGGAGGAGGAGACGCGCCGGCAGATCCTGGCCTATACGATGGCCATGGTCTTGGCGAGTTTACTCTTCTACCCGCTCGGTGTACTGGGCGTTCCGTACCTCGTGGCAGCTATGGTGCTGGGTGCCCGCTTCCTTTGGCTGGTGGCGCGACTCTATCGTGAGCGGAGCGAGCAGCTGGCGAAGCGCGTCTTCCTCTATTCCATGCAGTATCTCGGCTTGCTCTTTGCCGCGATGGTCGTGGACGCGGTCGTGTTCTGACGGAGTGGTCAGCTTTCTGCGCGATCTCCGGCAACAAGATCGCCGGAGATCGCGTGCCGTCCTGTCGTCGAAATCGATGGGGTGGCTGCCTGGTGCCGCTTGCCCTCGAAAGGTCTCACGGATCGCGGATCAGGGGTAGCGTAGAACAGTGGATGCCACCCCCGTTTTTGAAGATCTCGTCATACGGGATCTCGACCGTCTCGATGCCTGCTGCCTCGAGTCGCTCGCGTGTGCGAGGGCAGCCTGCCGGCATGATCACCCGGGCCGGTCGGACAGCGAGGCAATTGACGGCCTGCGGCTCGGTCGGCCAGACGTGGATGGGCTGGATGTCGAGTTCGCGGAGCAAGTCGAGGAACCAGTAGGGAAGACGCGTCAGGTTGATGAGCGCTTTGTCGTAATCGACCATCACGCAGGCACCATCGAGGTGGAGCGCATAGCCTGGGAGGGGAACCCGGACCAGGCGCACGCCTTGCTCGGCGAGGACAGCTTCCAATTGCCGCGCTCCGGCCTCGTTTTGCCGATAGGACATACCGACCGCGACCGTCGAGTCATTCAGCCAGCAGACGGATCCTCCTTCCAGGAGTCCCGTCCCATGGATGGTGTGCAGGATCGGCATGCCGAGTTCGGCGAGGAGGCGGGTGATGAACGCTTCCTCGCCGCGGCGGCCAGCCTGGGGATGGCGCCCGACGAGGCCGAGACGACAGACGACGGCACCCCCTTTGACGGCGACCGCCATATCGCGCGTGAAGACGGCATGCGGGTCGCGAGGTGGGCAGTCGACGGAAACGACTTCGACACCCTCTGCCCGAAGAGCGGTCACCAGCGCGTCGTGCTCGGCTTGCATGCGGGTGAGGTCAGGCGGGTTGCTGTCCCGCCAGTACCATTGGTTCTCCTCGTCGATGTAAGCGCCGATGGTCGGGTCGTAGTGCCCCTCTGGCTGGACGGTGAGCATCTCGTCCCCGGGACGGTGCACGACGCAGAGCCGGAGACGTCCGACGTCGTTCTCGACTCCCCAGCGGCGTCCCCACACTCGTTCCTGCATCTCGGGTGCTTCGAAAGCGGGCTCAGCTTTCGGGATCATCCGCTCCAGGACGAGGTGATAGTACGCCTCGGTGTGGCGCAGCGTGCTCGGCCGTTCGCTCGTATCCATACGCTGGCTCCTCAGCATGCTCGGCTGCTCATCATGGGCATTGTCACGCGCACAGGCCCGGTTGCCAAGCGTCGTCCAGCCGGCCGATGTCGCGTCCGTGTCGATGCGCGCGAAGGCGCATGCTGAAAGTAAGGTGGGCAGGGTTACCCGATCGAGAAGCGTCCGATGCTCCGCAGCGTCTCGGTGACGGTGCCTGGCGACACGCCGCTCGCACCAGTGAGTCGCTTCTCCCGAGACGATCGTCGGCTGATCTGGAGGCTGCATCGCGCGACGAGCGATGGTAGGGTACTCCGCGGGGCTGGTGAGGCAGTCGATTCGTCGCGCGCTCTTCACCTGCAAGGAGGGAAGTCGTGCTCGTAGGAAGCTACCACAACCATCCAGGGTATTGCGACGGTTCAGGAACGGTCGAGGCCTACGTCGCAACGGCGCAGGAGGCGGGACTGGCGGCGGTGGGGTTTTCGTCGCATGCACCTGTACCGTTCCCGTGCGACTGGACGATGACGGTCGAACGCTTCCAGCAGTACCGGACTGACGTGCGGGCAGCTCAAGAGCGCTGGTCGGGGCGGTTTCCCGTGTGGTTGGGGGTCGAACTCGATTACCTGGAACCAACGTTGGTTCCCGAGGGGATGGCCTTCCAGCGCGCGGTCGTGCTGAGCAGCGGCCTCGATTATGTGGTGGTGAGCCTGCACTTTATGGGACGAGACCGGGCGGGGCAGCTGTGGGCGGTCGACGAGTCGGCGGAAGCCTTCGCTCGGCAACTCGAGGAAGTCTATCGCGGCGACGTTCGCCAGCTGATCGAGGAGTATTATGGTCTCCTCGCCCGACTGGCTGACTGGGCAGCGAGGCTGGACTTGCCTGTCGTCATCGGTCATTTGGACAAGGTCAAGCAGTGGAACGTGGGAGAGTGTTACTTCGACGAGTCGGCTGCCTGGTACCGAGCAGCGGTGGAGCGAGCACTGCTGGCGATCAGCCGCGCAGGGGTACCGATCGAGTTGAACACGTCGGGTCTCCGCCGCCCGATCGCTGCGCCCTATCCAGGGGAATGGATCCTGCGACGGTGCCGGGAACTGGGGATTCCAGTGTTGATCGGAGCTGATGCCCATCGGCCCGAGGATGTGGCAGCTGGATTCAGCGAGGCGCGGGCGCTCCTCGGTGCCGTGGGGTACCGGGAAACGCTCGTCCTGACCGAGCGAGGGTGGGAGACCGCACCACTCGCCTGATCGCACGCGGTCATCCGGCAGCGACGCGGCGAACCTGCTATGATTTCGCTGCGGACGAGGAGGGACGCCAGTGTGAGCGCCTACCCGAAGCACATTCAGGACTTTTTGCACCTTTTGGAGACCTCGCCAGAGTTCCGGGCGCTGGTCCGTTCCTTGTTGCTTTCGGAGGAGCTCTTGCAGCTTCCGGATCTGGTTCGGTCCCTCGCTGCGACGCAGGAGCGGTTGGCACAGCAGTTGGAATCGTTCCAGCAAGCGGTGGAGCGTGCGCTGGCGTCGGTCAGTGCGCAACAAGCCCAGACGGCGACGCAAATCGCTGCGCTGGTCGAGCGGATGGCACAGGTGGAGCAGCAGCAGGCTGCCACGACCGAACAGATCCGCCAACTCACCGTCAGCATGGAGCGGGTGGAGGCGCAGATCGAGGCGCTGACCGCGCGGATGGAACGGGTCGAAGCGCAGATCGAAGCCTTGACGGAGCGCATGGAGCGGGTGGAGGCGCAGATCGAAGCCTTGACGGCGCGGATGGAACGGGTCGAGGCGCAGATCGAGGCCTTGACTGAGCAGATGCAGCAGATGGCGGCCCAGATCGCCGCGCTCACCGAACGGATGCAGGATTTCGAGCGTCGTCTCGAGCGTGTCGAGCGGGATCTCGGCCGCCTCAAGGGGCTCGTCCTCCCCTTGGTGGTCGAGCGTCGGTTCGGTGGCCTCTTCCGCAAGATCCTGCGGCGCCCGCGTGTGTTGTCCAGTGAAGAACTCACACGTCTGGTCGAGGATGGCGCGGACGCTGGTCTCCTGGACGAACGGGAGGCGGAGCAGCTGCTGCTGGTCGATCTCGTGCTGGAGGGACGCGACGCGACGGACGGAGGCGAGCCGATCTACGTTGTCTGCGAGATATCCTGGGGCGTCGGGATCTCGGACATCCTCCGCGCTCGTGAGCGGGCGGCACTCCTAGAGCGTGTCGCCCGACGGCCAGTGCGCCCGGCCGTGCTGGGTACCTGGCTCACCCGGGAGGGCGAAGAGGCGCTCGCCGACGTGACCTACGTGGCGGTTCCCGAATCGTTCTTCGACTGAGCGCCTCGTCGAGTCGCGCTTCGGTCGGTCACCAGCTCGGAATCTGCTTCAGGCATGCTGCGGCTGGCAGGCTTGGGCCAGTGCGGTACTGCCCTACCGACCCGATACCCTCTTGCCGATGAGCAGATGGCGACGAGCGGCGCTCGGTGCGCTCGCTCGAGTGAAGAGGAAGCACGTTCGTCCCCGTGGCCAGCACGAGACGGGGCGAGCGCCGTGGGGAGGCACGGCGAGACGCGGGGGCCGGTCCGGTGCTCGGGATCCGAGCTGTCCGGCTGGCGCGAGCCTCGAGCGCTCCGGTTGTCGGGGAGGGTGCGGTGATCTCTTCACCGATGCGACCACGTCCAGCTCGAATGGCGACCCGAGCTCGCGCCGCCTGGCTGGTCCGCGAGAGTGGGTTGCCCGACATGCTCTCGCCTGCCGCGAGCACCGCGAGACACGCCTGGCGAATCGATGGCGAGTCGGTCCGCTTCGGCGGACCGACTCCGCCGGGGACTGAGGGGATACCATCCGCGCTCAACTCACCGCTCTGCCACGCAGTGCAGCGAGCACGCGCTCGGGGGTGATGGGGAGCTCGCTCAGGTGCACGCCGATCGCATCGGCGATCGCGTTGGCGATGGCCGCAGCGGTCGGAACGACGGGCGGCTCACCGACTCCCTTCGCGCCGAAGGGACCGATCGGCGAGGGGATCTCGACGAGTTCGACGGCGATCGAAGGCAGCTGGCTCGCTTTGGGGAGATCGTAGTCGAGGAAGGAGGGGTTGAGTGGTTGGCCGTTCTCGCTCCAGCGCATCGCCTCGTGCAGTGCCCACCCGATACCTTGCCCCACACCACCGTGCACCTGCTCCTCGACGAGTGCTGGGTTGAGTGCGCGCCCGACGTCCTGGATCGCGACCAGATCGAGCACCCGCACCTCGCCGGTTTCCGGGTCGACCGCGACGTGTGCGATCTGCGCGTCGAAGCCGGGGGACTGCTGGCGGACGACGCTCCGGCCCGTGCCGTAGACGGGTGCATACTTGCCACCGAAGACCATGCTCATGTGGGCGATCTCGCGGAGCGTGATCTGCCGATCGGGCATCCCGCGGACGCGGATCGCGCCCTCGGCGAGTTCCAGGTCCTCGGGCGCCGCTTCGAGTTCGTTGGCAGCGATCTCGAGGAGCTGTCGTCTGGCATCCTCCGCTGCTGCTTGCACCGCGAGCCCGACCGTGTAAGTGATCTTGCTTCCCCCGCTCATCCCCGCGTAGGGAGCAGTGTCGCTCGGCAGGAGCTTGACCTGGATCCGCTCGACCGGCTGTCCCAGAACTTCTGCCGCGATCATGGCGAGAACCGTGTGCGTGCCGGTGATGTCGACAGCCCCGAGCGTGACGGTGAAGGTGCCGTCGTGGTTCAGCCGTATGTTCGCTGCACAAGGTTCGATACCACCCGGCCATCCACCGACCGCGATGCCCCAGCCTTCGTTGGGGCGGCGCTGGCGTGAACGCCAGAGGGGGTGTTGATGGGCGCGCTCGAGCACGTCGACCAGCCCGATCGGTGGCCAGGGAACACCGTTCGGCTGGAGATCACCAGTCCGCGCAGCGTTGCGGAGACGCAGTTCGAGGGGATCCTGCCCGATCGCCCGGGCGAGTTCGTCGATCAGCTGCTCGAGCGCGAAGGTGGCCTGGGGGACACCTGGTGCACGATACGCCCCCGTCCCTGGCTTATTGGTGAGAACCTCGTAGCCGAGGAGATCGAGATGTTCCCAGCGGTAAGTTCCACCCAAGAGAAGGAGCGCGATATTGACTGGCGCGCCGGGGTAGGCACCTGAGTCGAAGATGACCCGGGCTCGGAGCCCCGTGAGCGTGCCGTCGCGGCGAGCACCAGCCTTGAGCTCGAAGATCGCGGCAGGGGCCGGTGTGGCGAGCAGAAACTCTTCGGTACGCGTCAGGACCAGCTTGACTGGTCTGCCGAGTCGCAGCGCGACCGCTGCGACCAGAGGCTCGAGGAGAACGGTCTTGCCGCCGAAGCCGCCTCCGACTTCCATCGGCACGATCGTCACGAGCTCGTGCGGGAGTCCGAGTGTCGTCGCGGTCACGTTGCGGCAATAGAACTGACCCTGTGTGGTCGTGTAGACGGTGACGCCGCCATCGGGACGCGGCACAGCCACCGAGGCATGCGGCTCGAGATACGCCTGGTGGACGAATGGTGTCCGGTACGTTCGCTCGATCACGACGTCGGCGCTGGCAAAACCCTGCACCACGTTACCCCGCTCGAAGCGCACGGCATTCGTGACGTTGGCTGGTAACCGCCGGACATCGAGTTCCTCGCCACCAGCGACCGTGGCATGCATGCCAGCTTCAGCCCACTCGCCTTCGAGTTCTTTGGGGCGAATGACCGGGGCCTCGGGTGTCATGGCGGAGAGAGGATCGACGACTGCCGGCAGTTCCTCGTACTCGATCGACAGGAGCGCTGCTGCGTCGGCCGCGGCATACGCTGATTCGGCGACGACGATCGCGACCGGCTGACCAGCATAGATGACCTTGTCGCGGGCCAGCAGATGCCGGGCTCGCTCGGCCGGTTCTGGACCCTCGGGAAGGAGGTCGTGACCGGTGAAGACCGCGACGACGCCCGGAGTGCGGCGTGCTGCGTCGCAATCGATGCGGACGATCCGGGCGTGTGCGTAAGGACTCGTGACCAGCCGGGCATGGAGGAGCCCAGGAAGGTGCAAGTCGTCGGCATAACGCGCTTCACCGCGCAACTTCGGTTCGGCATCGCGTCGCTTGAGCGGTTTCCCGAGCACGGTCGTCATCGCTCGCGGCTCCCTTTCCCGTCGTTCCCACCACGCTGACCCAGTGTACGACGCTCTCCGCTCACCGAGAAGCTGTCCATTCGAGACGGGCGCGGTGACAGGTAGTCTCCGGTACTTCGACGCGTTGTCCTAACCTGGGGGTCTTCCGGGCTCGGCATCGGATCGATAGGATGCTCCTGTATGACGTTCGCGCTGGCCTGTCGAGGCACCACGGTCCCCTTCGATGCGGTCGCTCGTCCGTGCAGAAAGGGTGGAGTAACCCGATGAGTGGAGGGAAGATCGCTGTTCTTTGCCCGAACCTCGGCTTGGATCGAATCGGGTCGCTCGGATCGCTGGCACCGGGCACGGTGATGCGTTTCCGCTCGATCCTCGCCTCGGCGGGCGGGAAGGGCCTGAATCTCGTGCGTGCGGCGGCAGTGCTGGGGTCCGAAGCGTGCGTGGTCGGCTTCCTCGGGGGGTGGATCGGTCGTCTGGTGGCAGAACTCGCCAGCAACGAGCGGCTGAGGGTGCACCCATACTGGATCGAAGCGGAGACACGGGTCAACACGATCGTGCTCGAGGACAGCGGTCGGGTGACCGTCTTCAATGAAGAGGGTCCGCGACTCGACGCGAGTCTGGCGTCTGGGCTGCTCGACGTACTCGAATCGAACCTCGCCGAGAGCGCGCTCGTCGTGGCGATCGGCTCGCTCCCGCCTGGTCTCCCCTCGACGTTGTACGCGGACTGCGTCGGGCTCGCTAGCTCGCGCCGTTTGCCGATCATCGTGGACGCCGCGCGGGAAGCACTCGTCGCGGTACTCGCGACCGAGCCGGACATCTTGGCTCCCAACGTGTTCGAGGCGGAGGGCGCGCTCGGACGAGCCAGCGCCGAACTCGTCACCGACGATCCTGCAGAACTCCGTGAACGGTCTCTCGCCGCCGCGAGGGAACTGGCTCGGGCGGTACGACTGGCGGCGATCGTCAAAGCCGGGGCAGCTGGCGCAGCGGTCGCGACCAAGGAGCGAGTGTGGTTCGTGCCCGCGCCGAGTGCGGTGACCATCCGCAACCCGATCGGAGCCGGCGACGCGTTCGTGGCCGGTCTGGCGACCGGGCTCCTGCACGGTTGGCCGATGGAGCGCGCTGCGCGGCTGGCTGTGGCTGCCGGTTCCGCCAGCGTGGAGACGTTGCAGCCGGGAGCCGTCGAGCGCGGACGGGTCGAAGAGCTCGAGCGCGCCGTCGTGCCAATCGCCATCGAGTAAGGGCGGCACGAGGGTGGGGGAACGACCTCTCCCTCTCCATGGCCTGCTCGGCAGGTACGACGCGCTGCGTCGCCCGCCGGGCCGCAGGCCTGGGAATGGACGATGATGTCCGCGGCCGTTCGTGCATGGCACAGCGGCCCAGTGGGCACGCTCGGTTTGCCGGCCCCCAAGGCCGGCGGGTCAGGCGACGCCTGACCCCTACAGGACGGGGTCGGTCGCCCGCCCGGTGATGTCTTCATCGTCGATAGGTGATGCACCGCCGACTCTGTAGGGCTACGTAACGCGTCGTCTGCTACGCTGATGGCGCGGGTACACCCCTCTCGCCGACGCTCCGGCGAAGATCGACATGGCACAGCGGCTAGCGGCGACGGGGTGGGTTGCCGGCCCTGGCGGGCCGGCGGGTCAGGCACCGCCTGACCCCTACCATGCGGGGGTCGCGTATCACGGTGATGCCCTTGTCCCCGACCGGTGATGGGGTGTCCCGCCGTAGAGGGGCGAGGCGGTGCCTCGCCCGGCGCGCCGTAGGCGCGGGAACACGGATCGGGATGCACGGAGGCGCGCGATTTTGGTGCGGCACGCCGGTCGATGGATGGCGGGGTGGTGATCTGCCGTCCCGCGGGCCGGCGGGTCAGGCAGCGCCTGACCCCTACCGGACGGGGCCGTCGCCCAACTGTGGCAGACGTCCGCCTCACCGGGGACGTGTGGTCCCCGGCGGGGGCGACACGGTCCGTTGCC
>DAOTYK010000041.1:0-8147 GCA_034434855.1 Thermomicrobium sp. | reverse complement strand
TTGTGCTCGTCCCACGCTTTCGGCGAGACGACCAGCGGCCCGTACTCGGAGGCCATCGCGGCCAGGAAGAGTGGTTGCGGTTTGGTCATGACGAACTTGATCGTCGTGCGGTCGACGACCTGGATCTGTTGGTCGGGATCCTCGACGAAGCGCGAGATCACATTGACGGGCCCTCGACCCATTTCGAGGAAACGCGTGAACGAGCGCTTCACCGCGTCTGCGTCGCACGGGGAGCCATCGTGGAAGACGGCGTTCGGTGGCAGCTTGAAGGTGAACTCGGTGAAGTTGTCGTTGTGCGACCACTCACGAGCCAGCATCGGCTCGTAGTCGAAGGTCGACTCTCCCTTCAGCTTGATCAGCATCTCGTAACAAGCGAGGAAGAGTGCCGAAGCCTGGTTATCGTACGCTGATTGCGGATCGAGGTCCGGTACGCCTCCGAAGAAGAGGACCACGAACTCGCGATTCGTCGATTCGCGTCGGCCGGTGGGGGTTTGGCCGGGCTGCGGGGTCGCTGCTGGGGCGGGGGCGGTCGGCGTTTCCCCGCCTCGAGCACATGCAGCCAACGAGGCGAGAATCGTCGGGGTGGAGAGGCCGAGTGCCAGGCCGCGGCTCAGGATCTGCCGTCGCGTGAGCCGGCCACTGCGTGCTGCCAGCAGAAGGGCGAGCGATTCTTCGGGACGTCGGGGATCCATCCTGCTCCTCCTCTCGATCCTTACCGTCGCCGAGTCCGCGGGTCGAGAAAGTCGCGCAAGCCATCACCGACGAGATTGAAACCCAAAACGGTGAGGGTGAGCGCCAGACCTGGGAATGTGATGTACCACCAGGCATCGCGGAAGAAGGTTCGGGCACCAGCGATCATCGTACCCCATTCGGGCGTCGGAGGCTGGGCACCGAGACCGAGAAACGAGAGACCGGACGTTGCTAACACTGCATAACCCACATCGAGCGTCAGTTGGACGATGATCACCGCAAGCGTGTTCGGCAGAATATGCCGGCTGACGATACGCCAGGGCGAGGCACCGATCGCTCGCGCTGCCTCGATGAACTCGCGCTCCTTGAGCCACAGCACCTGACCGCGAACGAGGCGTGCATACCATGGCCAGTACACGACGGTGAGCGCGATCACCGTGTTCTGCAGGTTGCGACCGAGCGTCGCAGCGATCGCCATGGCGAGAACGAGCGCTGGAAAGGCGAGGAAAAGATCGGTCAAGCGCATGAGCAATTCGTCGACCAGCCCACCCACGTAGCCAGCGATCAGACCGACCAGCGTTCCGACGACGACAGCGATCGACAGAATGATGAACGCGATACCCAAGGAGTATTTGGCTCCGCTCAGCACCCGACTGAACACGTCGCGCCCGAGCTCGTCGGTACCGAACCAGTACGTCGACGATGGAGGCTGAAGCTTGAGGGCGACGTTCGGCTGGATCGGGTCGTGCGGTGCGAGCGCACTGCCGAAGACCACGAGGAAAAGAAACAGAGCGATCAGGATGACTCCCAGCACGTTGAGCGGGCTCTGACGAAGGAATTCGATGACTGTGCTCGAGAGAGTGCGCTGGCGCGGTGGGCGTTCGATCAGAACGGTCACTGGCCTGGTCGTCGCGGTCGTGGTTCGCTCCATGTCACGTCACCCGGATGCGTGGATCGAGCAGCACGTACGCGATGTCGACCAAGAGATTGACGAGAACGTAGGCGGCACCGATGACCAGGGTCACCGAGATGACTGCGTTGTAATCGAAGTTCTGGATGGCTTGAAAGGCGTAGCGACCGATGCCTGGCCAGGAAAAGATGATCTCGACGAGAACAGCCCCGCCCATCAGCAACCCGAACTGGAGGCCGATCACCGTGACAGCCGGGAGCAGCGCATTCTTGAGCGCATGCCGGAGGATGACCGTACTCGGGCGCAATCCCTTGGCCCGCGCGGTTCGGATGTAATCCTGGCCGAGAACCTCCAGCATTCCCGAGCGAACCATTCGTGTGACGATCGCCAGCGCCGCGAGCCCGAGCACCAATGACGGCATGAGCAAGTGCTTGAGGGCCAGGAAGAAGAGCGGAAGGTTTCCAGCCAAGAGTGCATCGACCGTGAACAAGCCCGTGACCGTTGGCGGCTCCTTGACTCCGAGCGGGAGTCGCTGCCCATCGGGGAGCAGCCCCAGTTGGGCAAACAGGACGAACTGCAGGACGAGTGCCAGCCAAAAGGACGGAATCGACAGGCCGAGAATCGAGATGGTCCGGCCGAAGAGGTCGAGCAGGGAGTTTCGCTTGACCGCTGAGAGAACACCGAGGGGGATGCCGAGGATCACCGCGAACAGTATCGAGGAAAATGCGAGTTCGATCGTGGCTGGCAGGTACCGCTTCAAATCCTCGGCGACGGGACGGCGGGAGGTCAATGACTTGCCGAAGTCGAAGCGGACCAAACCGCTCACGTAGCGCGCGTACTGGCGCCAAAGCGGCTGGTCGAGCCCGTACTCCTTGCGGATCTTCTCGACCGCTTCCGGGCTCGCGCGCGGCCCAGCGATCATCCGAGCAGGATCGCTCGGTACGACGTGAGACAAGGTGAAGGTGATGAGCGAGAGGCCGAGCAACACGAAGACGAGGAAGAAAAGCCTTCGGATGATGAGCCGAACGATCATCGGACGATGGCCTTCGTTTCCTTGCCGGGGCAATCGCTCAGAGCGACTGCGAGCACGAAAATCAGCCTCGCGATTCTCCCCTGCCTGCCGATCTCATCCTCGAGTGCGTTCCTCAGTGCAGGATGCAGGGCAACCGAGCATCTTCACTCTACCGGGGAAGGAAGAGCGCTGTCAAGGCACGACCAGTCTTCGTCGCACACCGGGAGTCGGCTGCTCTGGAGACTCGAGCCGGACGGTCGCGCAAGCCACCGAACGAAGTCAGGACTGCTGCGCGGCGTGCTAGTGCATCGTTGCTTGGTTCGAGCGGTGCCTCGCCGAGCGTGTACCGACTCGCTCGAGTCGGCACGCGCTCTTCCCCTTCATGCCTCGCGAGCGAGTTTCCGCGCTGCCACCACGACCGGGTCCCAAACGGGTGAAAACGGCGGTGCGTAGGCGAGATCGAGATAGATGAACTCCTCGAGCGTCAGGCCGGCACTCAACGCAGTCGCGACGGTGTCGATCCGCTTGCCAGCTCCCGGTCCGCCGACGATTTGGGCCCCGAGCAGGCGCCCGGTGCCTTCTTCGGCCAGCATTTTGACCGTCATCCAGCTCGCGCCGGGGAAATAACCGGAGCGGGTCGTCGAACGGACGTGACCGGTGACCACCGACAACCCAGCTGATCGTGCCTCGCGCTCATTGAGCCCGGTCCGAGCGATCTCGGTTTCGCCGAAGCGCGTGATGGCGGTACCGACGATACCCGGGAACCGCGCATCGCGGCCTCCCAAGTTGAGTCCGCAGATACGACCTTGCTTGTTGGCCGTGGTACCGAGCGGGAAGTACACGGACCGACCGAGCAGGCGGTGATACACGTCCGCGCAATCGCCGGCCGCCCAGATGCCGGGCACCGAGGTGCGGCAGTGGTCGTCGACATGCACGGCATTGCGATCCCCGACCACGAGGCCCGCGGCTCGAGCCACTTCGCTGTTCGGTTCCACTCCGATGCCGATCACGACGACATCGGCAGCGATTTCGCCAGCTGGAGTGATGACCGCCTGGACCCGTTCTCCGCGCGTGGCGAAGGCTTCGACTGGAGCCTTCGTCAACACGGTCACCTGTTCGTCGCACAGTGCTTTCTCCACCAACTCGGCCATGTCCGGATCCAGCATCGGCATGACCTGCTCGGCAGCCTCGATGAGCGTGGTCGCCAAGCCGCGGGCACGGAATGCCTCGGCGATCTCGATGCCGATGTAGCCACCACCGACCACGACCGCTCGCTGCGGTCGCTCGCGAGCGAGCCAGTCCACGAGCGCTCGTGCCTCCTCGATACCGTGCAGTGTGAAAATACCGGCGGCGTCTCGACCAGGGACAGCGAGTTCACGCGGGCGCGCACCAGTGGCCAGCACGAGCTGGTCGAACGGCTCGCGATATTCGCGCCGCTGCTCGTGATCCAGCGCGATCACCTCGCGGCGAGCGAGATCGAGCCCGATGACCTCGGTGCGGAGCCGCACATCGATGCCGTTGCGGCGATGTGCTTCCGGTGTTCGAGCGATGAGCTGGCTCCACTCCGCGACGTACCCTGCGACGTAATACGGCAACCCGCAGAGCGCGTACGAGGTGAACGCCCCGCGTTCGAACGCGATGATCTCGACGTCGGAGCGCATCCGTCGTACCTGTGATGCCGCGCTCATGCCGGCTGCATCCCCGCCGACGATGACCAGACGCTCTTTCCGGGTCACCATACGGTCACTCCTTCCGGGTGAACTCGCCGAGCGGTCGCTTCGCCGGGACACCGGGTCGCCGCGGGTACGTGGCCGGGCAAGGGCGAACCGCTCGGACGACGACGAGTGTACTGGTGGTGCCGACGAGATCAGCCAGCGGGAGAGGCTCGACGGCGAGGAGTTCACCGCCGAGGAGAGCGAGCGCTGGCCGGCTTTCGGCGAGCTCCTGCTCGATACCGGTACCTTTCGGAAAGAGTGCGAGTCCCTCTGGGGCGAGGAAAGGCAACGTGAGTTCGAATGCGGTCGCCAGATGCGCTAGTGCTCGGGCCGTCGCGAGATGGTAGCGGCCGCGGTGAGCCGGCCGATGCGCGAGAACTTCAGCCCGCTCGTGTATCGGTACTACATTGGGCAGTCGCAACTCTTGCACCACTGTCTCGAGAAAGCGGATCTTCTTGGCGGTCGCGTCGAGGAGGGTGATCATGAGCGAGGGTCGAACGACCGCGATCGGGATTCCCGGTATTCCGGCTCCGGTACCCACGTCGATCATCCGACAAGGGGACTTTCGCTCGCAGGCGCGGTCGACCCACGGTAGTAGAGCGAGCGACTCGACGAGCAGTCGGCGCTGGATGGCTGACCACTCGTCGAGGCCGGTCAAGTTGGTTCGCTCGTTCCACTGCAGGAGCAGTTGCCCGTACTGCCTGAAGGCGTGCTCGCGCTCCGGCGTGAAGGGCTCTCCCCAGCGTGCGAGGGCCTGCTGGACGAACTCGAGATCGAGCGCTTCGCCGCTCACCGGTCGCTGATCGCTCCTGTGTCGACACGACCATGGGACACGAGGAAGGCGAGCGTCCGGCTGGCGATCGATTCGGCATCGATTCCCGCTTGCCGCCGGAGCGATGCCTGGGATGCGTGGTCGAAAAAGCGATCGGCCAAGCCCAGGCGCAGCACCGGAATGTGCAGTCCGGCATCGGCGAGTGTCTCCAAGACTGCGCTGCCGAAACCTCCGGCCAGCTGGGCTTCTTCGACCGTCACCAGGCAACCGCATTCGCGCGCAGCATCGAGAATGAGCGACCGGTCGAGCGGTTTCACGAAGCGAGCGTTGATGACGGTCGCGCGGATTCCCCGCTCCGCGAGGATGTCCGCTGCACGCTGGGCCGGGAGAACGGTCGCACCGAGCGCCACGATCGCGACGTCGGATCCGTCGCGGAGTAGCTCAGCTCGGCCGATGGGCAGGACACGCGGTTCTCCGAGCATGGGAACGCCGACACCACTCCCGCGCGGATACCGGAGCGCGATCGGCCCATCCTCGTAGGCGAGCGCGGTCGCCAACATATGACGCAGCTCGTCCTCGTCCTTCGGTGCCATGAGAACCATATTGGGAAGACAACGGAGATAGGCGACGTCGAAGACACCGTGATGGGTTCGCCCATCTTCCCCCACGAGACCGGCACGGTCCATCGCGAAGACGACCGGGAGTTTCTGGATGCAGACGTCGTGAATGACTTGGTCATAGGCACGCTGCAGGAAAGTGGAATAGATCGCGCAGACTGGACGAAGCCCCTGCGTTGCCAGGCCAGCCGCGAAAGTCACGGCATGCTGTTCAGCGATTCCCACGTCGAAGAACCGGTCAGGGTACGCGGCGGCGAAGGGGAGGAGCCCAGTTCCGTCCGGCATCGCCGCCGTGATCGCGACGATTCGCTCGTCTTTGGCGGCCAGCTCGACCAACGTCTGGCCGAAGACGTCCTGATACCGTGGTGGAGTGGGTGGCGCCCCCGGAACCTTGACCGCCGCACTGTGGTGCTTGAACGGATCGTCTTCCGCTGGCTGGTATCCCTTGCCCTTGACGGTCAAGACATGAACGAAAACCGGGTTGTCGAACGTCTTGACCAACTGGAAGGTCTCGATCAACTCGCGCAGGTTGTGCCCATCGATCGGCCCGATATAGGTAAAGCCGAGTTCTTCCCAGATCATCGTCCGGTAGACGACCTCCTTGAGGCCGTCCAAGAAGCGGTGAGAGAGTTCGACTAGCCTTTCGCCTTGCGGAAGCCGACGGAGAAGTCGCTCGATTTCAGCCTTCGCTTGCCGGTATCGGGTGTCGGTCCGGACGCGGGTCAGATACCGTGCCAGTGCACCCACATTGGGTGCGATCGACATCTCGTTGTCGTTGAGGACCACGATGAGGGGTACCTGGAGGGCACCAGCATGATTCAGTGCTTCATAGGCCATGCCACCGGTCAGCGCACCGTCACCGATGACAGCGATCGTGTGGTAGCGCTCGCCCCGTAGTTTGGCTGCCACCGCCATGCCCAAGGCTGCCGAAATCGATGTCGAAGCATGGCCAGCGCCGAAGTGGTCGTGTGGGCTTTCTTCGCGTTGGAGGAATCCACTCAGGCCACCTTCTTGCCGGATCGTGTGGAACCGGTCGCGTCGACCGGTCACCAGCTTGTGCGGGTAGGCCTGGTGGCCGACGTCCCAAACGATCTTGTCCCGCGGCGAATCGAAGACGTAATGCAAAGCCAACGTGAGTTCGACTGTCCCGAGATTCGGAGCGAAGTGCCCGCCGGTCTTCCCCAGTACGACTTCGATGATGGCTTCCCTGATCTCCTCTGCAAGCTTGTCGAGTTCGGGTACGCTCAATCGCTTGAGGTCCTGTGGACTGTCGATCCGTTCCAAATACATCGGATTCCCCCTCATCGGAACCGCCCCGCGCGTCACCGAAACACGGGCAGCGGTACGGGACATGCTGATCCTAACAGGAGAGCCGTTCGACGTCAAAATGTCCGCGCCGATCCGGCAAACGAAACGGGGAGGGGGAGCCCCTCCCCGGGCGGAGTGAGGAGAGTTGGGCTGATTCACTGGCTGTAAACCGGCATCCACGGAGCGAAGCGGGCTCCGCTCTGCCCTGGCGGCTCTTGCGCGCCCGGTGCTTGCCGCCAACCCCAGTGGTGACGCCAGCCGCGTCCCCATCCAGCGCCGTGCTTGAAGCCCCAGGGTCCGGTCGCGTCGATCAGCGTGTCGAGGTTGCTCTCGACCGCTCGCAGAGCCTGGTCTGCTTCCTCCTGCGTGAGGACCCCCTGCTCGAGCAGTGTATTCGCGTTCGCGCGAGCTGTTGCGAGTAGTGCCGTCTTCAAGTCATCGCGGGTGACACCATGCTCACTGGCGATTTGGGCGAGCGTCTTGCCCTGCCATAGGGCCGCCCGGAGCTGGCTGACCGTCATGCCGAGCTTGGTCGCGATGGTGCTCAGGATATCGGCGGGTGGCAGAACCTGAGCCTGGTAACAGCGCGCGCGAGCCCGGTCGGTGAGATATTGCTGAATGCGGTTTGCCTGGTCCTGGGTGATGATGCCCTCGTTGACCAACGCGCTCAAGAGATCACTGAGCGGCCCGACGTTGTTCTCACCGACCGATGAGCAGATGTCGGCCTTCGCGGATGGAGTCGGAGTGGCTGTCTGGGCAGCGACCAACCCGGTGCTGACCACGAGCGAGGCGAGGGCTCCGAGCAGGAGCATCACGATCCACAACCGTCGACTGCGCAGCTGATTCCACGACATCGCTGACCTCCTCTCAGTCTAGCGCTTCCGGGAGTTCCAGCGTGAACGTCGTCCCGACTCCGAGCTCGGAGGCTACCGAGACTGTCCCGCCGTGAAGGGTCACGATCTCGCGAACGATGGCTAGACCGAGCCCGAAACCGTTCCGGTCGGTCTGCGCTGGCGTTCCCCGGTAGAACCGATCGAACAGGTGTGGCAGGGCATCGGGCGGGATACCAGGTCCGGTGTCGCGGACGGTGAGCGCGACCCGCCGGGGTGTCGCGGGGATCGAC
>DAOTYK010000040.1:0-9457 GCA_034434855.1 Thermomicrobium sp. | reverse complement strand
GCAGCGTGACCCGCGAGATGTTGACCAGGATCCCTGCTGCCGCGAGCGATGTGACGAGCGAGGAGCCACCGTAGCTCACGAAGGGAAGCGGAATACCGGTGAACGGGAGCACCGAGCTGATCCCACCGGCATTGATCAACGCTTGACTGACGAGCCAGCTGGTGATTCCCACCGCGAGCAGTCCCCCGAAACGATCGGGCGCCCGCCGCGCGATACTGAGTCCACGCCAGGCGAGAACCAAGAAGAGAAGGAGCAAGACGAGACAACCGACGACACCGAGTTCCTCGCCGACGACGGCGAAAATGGCGTCGTTGTGAGCGTGCGGCAACCATTGGAACTTCTGCCGTCCCATCCCGAGCCCGACTCCGAACCAACCACCACCCCCGAAGGCCAGGCGAGCCTGGGCGATCTGCCAGCCGAGCGTGCGGAGAAGCCCGTTGGGATCGAACAGTTCCTGATCCGAGCTGAAGAGGACGAGAATGCGATCCCGCCGATAGGGAGCGCCGAACGCGAGCACCGCCCCTGCCACGAGAGCGATACCACCCAAGAGCACGGTATGGCGCAGCGTGGCACCCGCGGCGAAGAACATGGTCAGGCCGGTGAAGCCCAGGACGATGGCCGTTCCCAGGTCCGGCTGCAGCATCGTCAAACCACCCAGCAGACCGAGCAGCAACATGAAGGGAAGTACCCCGAGGTCGAACCGCCGGATCCGCTCGCCTTTGCTCGCCAACCAACTCGCCAAGTAGAGGACCAGGGCGAGCTTGGCCAACTCCGACGGCTGGAACGAGAACGGTCCGAACTCGATCCAACGCTGGGCACCCAGTCGCGTGTCACCGAAGCCAGGCAGGAGCACGAGCGTCATGAGCCCGAGCGCGCCGAGGAGAGCCAGGACAGCGAGCCGCCGCCAGATCCGGTAATCCAGTGCCGCCGTGACGACCGCCGCGAGCGCCCCCAGCGCGAGCCAGATCGCGTGGCGCACCGCGAAACCCGGGTCACTACCGACGCTGGCACTGAAGACCATCACCATCCCGAAGGTGACGAGCGCCAGCAGGGTGAGGAGCAAGACCAGATCAGGCTCATGCGCTCGGCGATGCTCGCCCGGCACCGCGAGAGCGTCCACGACGCGACGGAGGCGCCCGCGCATCAGTCACCTCCCCGCCCGCGGACGAGCTGCCGGACCGCTTCGCGGAACGACTCGCCACGATGGAACTCGTCCCGGAACAACCCGAAGCTGGCGCAGCCCGGCGAAAGCAGAACGACCGCACCCGGCTCGGCGAGCTCCGCTGCCCGGCGCACCGCCTCGCCCATCGACCGGTACGGTCCCTCCACGCGCGCGCCCGCCGCGCGCAGTGCTGCCTGGTAACCCGGCGTCGCGGTACCGTCCAGCAGCACGACCGCCCGCACCTGCCGCGCGACTGCCTCAGCCAACTCCACGAGCGAGACTCCTTTGGCTGCCCCTCCACCGATGAGCACGATCGGCCGCCCCCGGAAAGTCGCCAATGCTGCCAGGACCGCCGCCGGAGCAGTCGCGGCCGAGTCGTTGACGAAGTCGACCGTGCCCAAACGCGCGACATGCTCCAGGCGATGCGGCACCGGCTCGGCTGCGCGCAACGCTGCCGCGACGTGCTCGCGGCTGGCACCACGCAGCAGCGCGGCGGCGGCCGCGGCGAGCGCATCGGCGACCGCATGCTCCCCCACCAGCGGGAAGTCGCTCCGGCGCAGCAGTTCCTGCTCTTCGCCACCCCAGCGCCAGATCAGCCGATCGTCGCGCCAGAAGGCACCGTCGCTCACCCCGTCATCGCGCCCGAAGGGGACGACCCTCCCGCAACCGGTATCCCGGCAGGACCACGCGACCGGATCGTCGCGGTTCACGACGAACCAATCGCCCGGCCCCTGATGACGAGCGATGGCACGCTTGGCATCGATGTACGCCTCGAAGGAGGGATACCGGTCGAGGTGATCGGGTGAGATCGAGGTGAGCACGGCGATATGGGGACTCAAGCCATGCTCGTCGAGACCTTCCAGTTGCCAACTCGAGAGTTCCAACACCACCGGCGTGTCCGGCTCGATTCCCGGCAAGGCTTCCAGCGCTGAGCGCCCCAGGTTCCCAGCCAGCACCGTGTCCGGGCGCCATCGCCGGAGCATCGCTGCGCAGAGCGTCGCGGTCGTCGTTTTGCCCTTGGTGCCAGTGACACCCACGATCGGCGCCGGGCAGGCGCGGAAGAACAGCGTCATCTCCATCTCGATCCGCGCTCCGGCAGCACGGGCGAGAGCCAGCCAGGGAGACTCGCGCGGCACCGCCGGATTACGCACCACGATCTCGGCTCGCTCGAAGTCCTCGCGCCGGTGTTCCCCGAGGACGAGCCGTATCGGCAAACCAGCGAGTGCCTGCAGACTCGGCGCCAGTTGCTCTGCCGTGCGGAGATCGGTGACCGTCACCTCCGCTCCCTGCTCGACCAGCCAGCGGGTGACGCCCAGACCACCCGAGCGCGTTCCCAACCCCATCACCAGGACACGCTTGCCGCGAAGGTCGAGCGGTGCACGATCGCCCATCGCTCCCCCGATCGTTCACACCAGCGCCAGCGCGATGCCCAGGAGTCCGGCCATCATACTGACCAACCAAAAGCGCATCGTGATCTGCGTCTCCGACCAGCCGATCAGTTCGAAGTGATGGTGGAGCGGCGCCATGCGGAGGAGCCGCTTTCCCTTCGTCAGCTTGAAATAGGCGACCTGCAGGATGACCGAAAGCGCCTCCGCGACGAAGACGATACCGATGACCGGCAGCAAGAGCCATTGGCCAGTCATGAAGGCCGCGGTCGCCAGAGCTGCACCGAGCGCCAACGAGCCGGTATCCCCCATGAAGACCTGCGCTGGATGCGCGTTGTACCAGAGAAAACCCAAGATCGCGCCGACCATGGTGAAGCAGAACGTCACGACCTGGATCTGTCCCTGGAGGAACGCGATGATCCCGTAGGCGGTGAAGGCGACCGCTGCGGTTCCTCCCGCCAGCGTATCGAGCCCATCGGTCAGGTTCACGGCATTGGCTGTTCCGGCGATCGCCAGGACAGCGATCGGCAGGTACCAGAGACCGATCTCGAATTTGCCGAGGAACGGAATATAGATACTGCGCAGACCGAGCGGGAAATGCAGCACGAGCGCTGCAGCGAGCGAGAAGAGGAGCAGCCAGGCCATCTTGAAGCGGGCCGTCATCCCGCCGCGACCGGTCGTGACCAGACTCAACCGGTCATCGATCGCGCCCAGCACCGCAGTGCCGATCAGGACGCCGAGCGGCAGAAGCATGGACAGTCGCCCGGCCAAGTTGAAGAGGAGCGTCAACACGATGACCGGCACTGTGATCATGAAGCCGCCCATGGTCGGCGTCCCCAGTTTGGTCAGGTGGCCTTCCGGCCCTTCCAGCCGGATCTGCTTGCCGATCTTGTGCCGCCGCAACCAGGCGATATACGGCTTGCCGATCCCGACGGTAATGACGAAGGCGACACCGGATAGCGCGAGCGACAGCGCCAGGTTCTCTCCCGGGTCGCGCGGCAGGACGCTGCGCGTCCGCAGGAATTCCACGAGTTCTGTCACCATGCCTGCTCCGCCCCGCTGGCGCCGCGCAGCGCCTCCACGATCTCCTCCATTCGCATCCCGCGCGCTCCCTTGATCAGCACGAAATCGCCCGGGCGCAGCGTCTCCCGCAGGACAGCCACCAACTCGCGGCGGTCATCGGTCGCCGAAACCCGCTCCGGTGCCAGACCTGCCTCGATCGCCGCTTCGGCGATCCAGCGCGCCCGCGGCCCCAGCGTGAACAACCGATCGACGACCGCAGCCGCCCGCCGCCCCACCATCCGGTGCCCTTCCTCCTCGTACCAGCCGAGCTCGTACATGTCACCGAAGACGGCGATCCGCCGCTGCGCGGGAATTTCCGCCAAGAGCGAAAGTGCAGCCATGCAGGAAGCCGGGCTGGCATTGTACGTATCGTCGAGCAGGGTGGCTCCGTTGATACCGGGCACCGTGAGCAGGCGCACTTGAACACGCGGATCGCGGAAACCGGGAAGCATCTCCTCCAGCGTCAAGCCGAACTCGTAGCCGACCGCGATCGCTGCCAGCGCATGATGGACGCTGTGCTGGCCGAGCAGCGGCAACCGGACGCGATTGCGTTCCCCGAAAGCGACCAGATCGAAGGAGATCCCGTCCAACCCCCGACTTTCGATCTCCTCGGCGCGGACATGGCAGTCGGGAGACAGCCCGTAGAGGAGGACACGGGCTGGTGTCCGCTCAGCCATCAACCGTACTCGGAAGTCGTCACCGTTCAGAACGGCGACACCGTCCGCGGGAAGCGACTCGGGAAGCTCGGCGATGCTTTGGGCGATCCGTTCGATCGTCCCCATGCGTGCCAGGTGCGCATAGGAGACGTTGGTGACCACCCCGATGCGTGGCTCCGCCAACGCGCACAGTTCCCGCACTTCTCCCAGGCGGTAGGCCTCCCCGAACTCCAGCACGACGACATCGGTGTCCGGGTCGATCGTCAAGAGATCGAGCGCGACCCCGACATCGGTATTGAAACTCGCCCGACTCCGCACGACCTGAAAGCGCTGGGCCAGAACCGATGCGATCGCCTCCTTGGTGCTGGTCTTGCCCACGCTTCCGGTCACGGCCACCACCGGGACAGCGAAAAGACGGCGCCAGTAACTGGCCAGGCGGAGCAGAGCTGCCAGGCTGTCATCCACCACGATCAACGGAATGCCCAGATCGGCCAACTCCTCAGCCCGGCGTGCCTCGACCAGTGCTCCTGCCGCACCCCGACGCACCGCATCGGCGACGAAATCGTGCCCGTCGTGTCGCTCACCGCGCAGCGCGACGAAGAGATCACCTGGCTCGACCGTCCGCGAATCATGCCAAACGCGCCGGAAGAGCAAGTCAGGTGCCGCCGAGCCACGCAGCACGCCAGCCGTCCCGTCCAGGACATCGCGCAGACTGATCATGGCTGGCTCCCTCCCGATGGGATGCTCGTCACCGGTTGGGACGGAGGGATCCCCTTCAGCAAGAGAAGCTGGCGAAACAGCTCGGCGAAGGCCGGGCCAGCGGCCCGCTCCCCCCAAGGCGAGCCCTTGGGCCGGTCGATCTTGACCAGCACGCAGAAGCGCGGGTCTTCCACCGGCCCGTACCCGACCACCGAGGCGATCGTCGCACCTTCGCCGCGCTCGTATCCCTGCGGACCAGGTATCTCTGCCGTTCCCGTCTTGGCCGCGATCCGATAGCCTGGAACCGCGAAGCGCCCAGCGTAGCTGTCCATCACCTCAGCGAGCATCGCGGTGAGCGTGCGTGCCGTTTCCTCGCTGATCACCCGCCGGACCGGCTGCGGCTGGGTCACCTCGACGCGATCCCCGCGGCGGATTTCCTGGACGACGTACGGTCGCATCAGCACACCACCATTAGCGATCGCCGCCACAGCTGTGACGAGCTGGAGCGGTGTCACCGCGATCCCTTGCCCGAACGAAGTCGTGTAGAACGTCGTCAGCGACCAGCCTGGACCTCCTGGTAGATTGACGATCCCGCCGACCTCACCGGGGAGATCGACGCCGGTCGGCTGGCCGAATCCGAAGCGCTGGATTCCTTCCGCGAACCGCTCTGGCCCCAGCCGGTCAGCGACTTCCATCGCGCCGACGTTACTCGAATGGATCAGCACCTCGGTCATCGTCTCCGGGCCGAACACCTGGTGCAGCGCATTGAAAATCCTCGTCCCATCAGGCAACTCTCGGTATGCTCCACCATCGACCACCGTCTCCGGCTGAACCACACCAGCGTCCAGACCGAGCGCCATGGTGATGACTTTGAAGGTCGAACCCGGCTCGTAGGCTGCGCCGATCGCCGGGTTGGCAAAGAGCGACGGATCGGTCACCTCCCGGAACCGGTTGGGATCGAACGAAGGCCGGTTGGCCATCGCCAGAATGGCCCCGGTGCGCACGTCCATCACGATGATCGTTCCACCAGTCGCGCGTTGGTCCTGGATCGTCCGTTCGAGGATCGACTCGGCCAGGTATTGCACGGCACTGTCGATGGTCAACACGAGCGTCGCACCGTCCTGCGGTGGATTCCAGGAACTGGGCGCCAACGCGATGACGTTTCCGGCCAGGTCCCGCTCGCCGACCAGCTGGCCAGGTACCCCGCCGACCACCGCATCGTACTGGGCTTCCAAACCGTAAGCGCCGCGATACTCCCAATTGACGAAGCCGAGGACCTGCGAGGCGAAGTCACCCATCGGATAGGCCCGCTTCGGCTCGGGGTCGAGCACGATCCCGGGCAGGTCGAGCGCTCGGATCTGGGCGGAAACGGCCGGATCGAGCTGGCGCTGGAGCACCACCCACTCGCGACCCGGCTGGGTGAGCGCGTCCAGAATCTCCTCAGCCGGTCGCCCGATGAGGGGAGCGAGGAGCTGAGCTGTCCGTTGCGGATCCTCGACCTCGCGCACGATCGCCGAGACGCGATCGGCCGGCACGTCAGTCGCCAGCACCCGCCCACGTGAATCCAGGATCTCGCCGCGGTGAGCTGGAACGACGTCCTCGCGGAAGCGGAACGCTTCGGCGCGCTGAGCGAGCACTGGCCCCTGGAGCACCGCGAACGAGATGACCCGATAACCGATCCCGCTCGCCAGGAGCACGAGCGCCGCGAAGATCACTCGGAGTCGCCAGGTCGCGAGATCGCTCATGGGTTCGTCTCCGCTTCCGCATGACCGACTCCGAGCAGCGCGTCCTGCACCCGTTGCCACCAAGATCGCTCGCTCCTCGGTGGAGGAACCGGGGTGGGCAGGGGAGCCGGCCGCGCCAAACGCAGCGACTCCGCCTTGCGGAGCGGCACCATGCCGTACTCGCGCCGAGCGAGCTCCTCCACACGAGCGAGCGACTGCTGCCGCGCCAGCTCGTAGCGGAGAGCAGCCACTTCCAGCGCGACCTGATCGCGGTTCCGCTGGAGCCGCGTCAGCTCGTAGCCCAACTCGACGACCCGGCTGGTCTGTTCCAAATAGAGCAGGCAGAGTCCGCCTAATGCCGCAACCAGG
Source organism: Thermomicrobium sp. (assembly GCA_034434855.1). Taxonomy (GTDB): domain Bacteria; phylum Chloroflexota; class Chloroflexia; order Thermomicrobiales; family Thermomicrobiaceae; genus Thermomicrobium. The sequence goes on along the minus strand of DAOTYK010000040.1, from coordinate 2,400 downwards.
ACCAGCAAGACGCCGAGCCAGGCACGACTGTGCCGCGGGGCCACTCGCCTTCCCACCGGCGTCGGCCGTACTTGTGCAGCAGCACGATCGACCGGCTCAGCGACCATCGTTCGCGATCCGCTCGGCAGCCCGCAGCCGGGCACTCCGGCTGCGCGGGTTGCGTGCGATCTCTTCCGCACTCGGGCGCACCGGACGCGGCGTGAGGAGACGCAAGCGCGGCCGATGCCCACAGATGCAGACCGGCGTGCCCGGCGGGCAGAGGCAAGCCGCTGCCTCGCGCCGGAAGAACTGCTTGACGAGACGGTCTTCCAGCGAGTGGAAAGCGATCACCACCAGCCGCCCACCAGGACGCAGGAGTTCCACCGCCTGCGCCAGCCCGGTAGCGAGCGCCTCGAGTTCCTGATTGACCGCGATACGCAAGGCTTGGAAAACGCGCGTCGCTGGATGGATCCGCTCGCGCCGCCCACCGGCGACACGCTCGACCAGAGCCGCCAGTTGGGTCGTCGTCTCGATCGGCTGGCGCGCGCGCTCGGCGACGATCGCTCGGGCGATAGCCCACGCCCGCGGCTCTTCCCCATACTGCCAGAAGAGTTCGGCCAGTTCCTCAGCTGACCAGGTGTTGACGATGACTGCCGCTGGTCGACCGCTGGTGGGATCGAAGCGCATGTCCAGCGGCCCCGCCAACTGAAAAGAAAAACCCCGCGATGGGTCGGCCAGTTGATCGGAACTCAAGCCGAGATCGAACAGGATCCCGTCGACCGGAACGAACCCGTGCGCCTGGGCGAGACGCATCAGATCGCGGAAGTTACCGTGGCAGGGGAGGAGCCGTCCCGGGTAGCGCTCAGCTAGCGCGCGGGCACGAGCGACTGCAACCGGGTCGGCATCGATCGCGAGCACCTGCCCGCTCGGTGCGCTGGCCTCCAGGATGGCACGGCTGTGCCCGCCACCGCCAAAGGTCGCATCGATGTAGCGGCCGCCATCGCGGGGCGCCAGAAAAGTCAGCGCAGCGCTCAGCAGGACCGGCTCGTGCGTGGTCGACAGCGGGTCTTCCACCGTGAGTAATGCGCGTTCGCTCATGCCCGGCCCGCCTCCTTTTCTCAGATCAGCGTCGCCAGGCGTTGGGCGATCGACGGCCCCTCGGCGGCCAGGAGTTCGGCTTGAGCAGCCCAGTTCTCCGGACTCCAGATCTCGACGTAGGAATGAACACCGACGACGATCGCTTCCCGCTCCAGGCCAGCGTACGCGCGGAGCTCGGGTGGCAAGAGGATACGACCTTGCCGATCGAACTCGACCACCGTCGCCTCGGCGAAGACCATGCGTCGGAAGGCACGGGCATCCGGATCGCTGATGGAGAGGGCAGAGACCTTCTCGGCCAGCGGCTGCCAAGAGGCCATCGGGTACAACGTCAGGCACCGATCGATCCCGCGCGTCAGAACACCTTGGCCGCGGAAGGCTTCGCGAAACCGGGCGGGGATGGCCAACCGTCCCTTGTCGTCGATCGCATGCGTGAAACGGCCGAGGAACACCGCTCTGCCCTCGTTCGTCAGACCTGCGGGGGAACGGTCGCGCGGCACTTTTCCACAAGAGCCCCCACTTATCCCCACCTTCCCCCACAGTTGTCCACAAGCATATGCACGGACACCCCACCATGCAAGATTCTTCTGTCAAATCTGGCTGGTGTCCGGACGGAGTGTACGGACGGATCGTCGCCCAGCTGAACGTCACCGGGAGAGCTGAATCGAGCAAGCCAGCTCGTCGTCCAGGAAAGGCGCGCTCCGCCCCTCCCGTGTTCGACGATCGAGTTCCTGATGCCCCACCTCCGCGCAGACCAGCCGCACGGTGAGCGACACCCGCTCATCAGCCGTGCACCGTCGCGCGCCGCCTCTCTACGCTGCTCTTCCCCGCAATCCCACCCACCGGCATCCCCTGCCCAGCGAGCCGGGGCCGACCACGCACGGCAGTGGAGACATGCCTCGTTGCGCGCGACGCTCCACCGAACTCGACCGGCTCGTCGCTCCCGCCACCAGTGGGCTGGGCGAGGCTCCGCAAACCAGCGGCTGGCAGAAATGGCCGGTCGAGCGGCGGGAACCGTGCGCTGCGAAAAGCTCCGACCAGCCGGCCGGAACTCGGGCAGTGCGACTCGCTCACCGATGCGCCGCCCCGCGACGACGCGTTGTCCGGCGTCGTTCCGAACGAGCGACGATCCCGGACACTCGCCCCCTTGGGCACGGCAACGACTCCGCTGTCATCCGGTGCGCTCGCGACACGTCGGCCGCGACCACGTCGCTCGTTCGCTGGCCGAGGAGCGAGGCGTGTCGCTGCGAAAGCACTTGCCGGAACTCGCTGTCAGGTGGATACTGCGGGCGGCAACGGAGGTGCACGGCGATGCTCGCTTGGCAG
>DAOTYK010000039.1:0-3164 GCA_034434855.1 Thermomicrobium sp. | reverse complement strand
GACCGATGCCCGTCTCGCTTCGTCACCCCGCCAGCCGAAGCATGCCGGGAAGCGTACCAGAGTGCATCGCGCGACGGTTTCTTGGCGTATCCTTGCCCGGGAGGGAAGCGTGTTCACGCTGGTGCGCACGGTCGGAATCAAGTTCCTCCTCGCCAATCGAGTCCCCCTCGCCGTACTGGATCTCGTGCTGCGCTTGGCCAGCGCTGCTGTCCTTACCCCAGCTGGCCGTTACCGCTTTCTCCTCGCCGGAATCCACCCCCGCTCGCTCGCAACGACCTTGCGTCGCGTTCGTCGGCTGCACGACTGGCCTCGCGCTTGGGTGCGTGCCGCTCACGACTATCTGCTTGCCGCGCACGAACGTGCTGTCGCCGGCGAGGTGCGACTCGCCGCCGAGTATCAGCGCGTCGCCGCACTGTGTTACCACTTCGCGCACGTCCTGGTACTCGGTGATCGCCGGCACCGGCAGCAGCTCTACAGCAACGCGGTGCGCTTGTTCCGCGCAGCAGCGCCACATCTCGAGCGCCCCATCCTCCCGATCGAAATTCCCTGGCACGGTATCGCGCTTCCCGGCTATCTCTGCCTACCCAGCGATCGCCCCGCGCCAGTCGTCGTCTTTCTCAACGGGGCGAGCACTGTCAAAGAGGAAATGATCGGGTGGGCTCGACCCTTTCTCGAGCGCGGGCTCGCTGTCCTCGCGCTCGATACGCCGGGAAGCGGGGAGATCGCCGACAGCGTGCCTGCTGCGCCCGGGCAGGAAGATGTCGGCTGGGCTATCGTCGAGGCGGCCCGCACCTTACCGGGTGTGGATCCGCGCCGCATCGCACTCCTCGGTGTCAGCCTGCGCGGTGCCTACGCCGTGCAGCTCGCCCACGCTGTCCCCGAGTTTGCAGCAACGGTGGCAGTCACTGCTCCATTCGATCCCCAGCCGTACGTGGGCGCGCTCGGCGAACTCGTCCGTCACGACGTGGCTTTGGCCGCTGGAGTGACGCCCGACGATCTTCCCCGTCTCGCACCAACGCTCTCGTTGGAGCCGATCGCCCCTTCCCTGCGCACCCCTCTTTTAGTGGTGGGTGCTGGCAACGATCTCGTCGTGCCCCCCTCGGAGTCACTGCGCCTCTATCGGGCCGCTGGTGGCCCCAAGCACCTGCTCTTTTTCGAGCGGGCGAATCACGTCGCCTTCACCCACCTGGAGCAATGGACTGCGCTCGCCGCAGCCTGGCTCGCCGTTATGCTTGGGGCGTGAATTCAGGTCGCTGTTCCCCACCGTCCGGGACTTCCCCCTCACCGACCAGCGCTGGCTCCTTCGGTACCGCTCCATTCTCGCTGTCCACCACTGCCAGCACGGCCCTTTCCTCCGCTTGCCGCGCTTCCAGTGGCTCCTCTGGATCAGGAAGCGGCGGGGGAACCACCAGCTGATACTGGCTCAGGATCGAGCGCAGCTGCTGCTCGTTCAGTTCGTCCCGCTGGAGGAGCTCTTCAGCAATCGCGGTGACCGCCGCACGGTTCGCCTCCAGCAACCGCTTGACGTTCTGGAACTGCCGCTGCAACAAGCGCTCGATCCGCTGCTTGCGGTAGAGATCTGGAACCAGTTGGTTGTAGGTCAGTCCGCTGTAGAGCGATCCGTCCATCCCCCAGGCCGAGACCATGAGGTTGGCCAGATGGGTCGCCTGCGCCAGGTCGCTCGTCGCACCGGTCATCTGCGTTCCGAGGAAAAGCTCCTCTGCTGCCCGAGCCGCCAGCGCCACCTGGATATCGGCCAACAGCTCTTCTCGGGTCTTGGTGAAGCGCTCCTCCGTGGGCTTCGTCGCCGAGAAACCCAGAGCCTCGCCGCGCCGGATGATCGAGACCTTGACCACCCGCTCCTTCGGCTGCAGCAGGAATTGCGCCAGCGCATGTCCCGCCTCGTGATAGGCGATGCGACGCCGCTCCTCGAAGGACATCGTCCGAATCGGCTGCCGCAGCCCCAGCTCGTGGGTTTCGCGCGCCGCCGTGAAGTCCTCGTACGTGATGTAGTTGCGCCCCTCGAAGTGAGCGTGGATCACTGCCTCGTTGATGACGTAGCGGATCGCGGCCGGTGTATAGCCGATCGTATCGTGCACCATGTAATCGATCGGGATATTTGGATCGTGCTTGACCTTGCTCAGGTAATACTCGATGATCTCGCGCCGGCCTTCGGCACTGGGCAGATCGACGACGATCTTTCGATCGAAGCGTCCCGGGCGCAACAACGCAGGGTCGAGCGTATCAGGCAAGTTGGTCGCCGCGATCGTCAGCACGGGCGGAAGTTCGGCCCTGCCTCGTCGCAGTCCCAGTAAGCGGAGGAGGCGCCCGATGAGCGTGACTTCCTGCGGCGGTGGGTCGAGTTGCAAGAGCAGCTCGTTCAGCATCGCGCTGCCCCCCCACCCGAAAAGCGGTCCCATGAACCCTTGTCCAGCATAGCGCCCGCCGCGCGCTTGGCCGATGGCGTCGATTTCGTCGATGAAGAGAATGCACGCGCCGTACTTCTTGGCCAGCTTGCGTGCCTTGCGATAGAGCATCATGATCCGCAAATTACTCACGCCGAAGAACATGTTCTGGAATGAGGGAGCACTCGCGTAGCCGAACGGCACGTTCGCTTCCGTCGAGATGCACTGAGCGAGATACGACTTTCCCGTACCGGGTGGACCCACCAGCAAGAGCCCCCGGATCGCCTCGCCCCCCATCTCCTTGAACTCTTTGATCCCTTTGAGGAGCGTCACGATCCGGCGTGCGCTCTCCAGCACTTCAGGATTTCCCTTGTAGTCAGCAAAGCTCACGCCGGTCTCGCCTGGCTTGATCCAATAGGTTCGGCCTCGTCCGAGGAACCAGAAGATCGCGGCGAACTGAACGATCACGAAGACGATCGCGAAGGCGATCTGCAACAGCGCGAAGAGAACCGTAAGGACGATCGGTCCCCAGGTTGCCCGCGCTGGCCAAGCCCAGGTGTAGAAGGCATAGCCGAGAGCAGCCAGCGTGAGCATGCCGCGAAAGTGGGAGCGAACGAGATCAGCGATCCCGACGATCACGTCGTCGATCTGCTGTTCGAGCTCGTCCCAGTACCGACGTCGCTCACGCGGCTTGGGAATGGTCTGCGTTTGTCCTGTCATGGGCTACCACCCTCACTGGAGTTGCGGCGTGTCGACAGT
>DAOTYK010000038.1:0-2442 GCA_034434855.1 Thermomicrobium sp. | reverse complement strand
AGCGCCGTGAACTCACCCGTCAGGACCGGTTGCTGCCACGAGGTCGGCACGAACGACTGCGCCGCCAGATTGTAGATCTCGTCCGGCTGGTACGCTTGCACGATTTCGATCAGCGAGAGCTGGTCGAGGAGGTCCCCCTGCACGAGTTCGATTTTGTCCAAGAGGTGTGCGATCCGCCACAACGTCTCGGTGCTCGACCGGCGCTGCATGCCGACTACCCGATAGCCCTGTTCGAGCAGGAACTCCGCCAGGTACGAGCCGTCTTGTCCGGTGATTCCCGTGATCAGCGCCGTCTTCTGCTTCGGCATCGCTCGCCTCGGTCCCCCTGCTTCTCGCTCGCTGCGCACCGTGCTCCTGACGACCGGCGCGCTCGTTGGCCAGTGTACCGGATCCTTCAGCGCGCCCTCTCACCCCCGGCGGTCAGTGCTGTCCCCGCGATGACGAGGGTTCCCGCGACGAGTGTCACGAGCGACGGCCGTTCGCCGAGCAACGAGACGCCCAAAACGACCACGGTCACCGGTTGGAGATAGAGATAGACGCTGGCGGTCGCGGCACGCACACGACGGAGTCCGGCATTCCAGAACGCGTAGCCGAGTCCGGTGCACACCACACCCAGATACAGCGTGATCAGGGTGGACTCCATTGTCCAGCGTGCTCGTCCCCCGCCCACATACTCGAGCCCGGCCGCGAGAGCGAGGACGAGCGTGCCAGCCGCCATCATGTGAAAGGTCGCTGCGAAGGGCGTCCAGTTCAGCAGGAGGCGACGACCGAGGAGCGTATAGGCGGTCCAGGCGACTGTGATGGAGAGCGCGAGCAGGTTTCCGATCCACGCACCACCGATGCTGTCTTGCGCAGAGCCCACGGTCAACCAGGTGGCTCCCACGGCCGCCAGCCCGATCCCGATTATCTGTCGCGTTCCCAATCGCTCCCGCAGGAACAACCACCCTCCCACTGCCGTCAAGGCGGGATACGGCAGGCTCAGGAACGAGGCAGCGGTCGCAGTCGTCCACTGCAACGCCAGGTTCAGACCGATGTAGAAGTAGGCGACCCCCAGCACACCCAGCCCCGCCAGCGGGATCCAGGCGCTCAGCCGTACCCGCAGTGATTCCCGGGCCAGTGTCGCCAGGACGCCCAAGACGAGCGTCGCCGACAGCGCACGCAAGAATCCCAGGAGGAGCGGCGGGACGTCTCCGACGATCGCCCGCGTGCCGATATACGATGATCCCCACAGCACAGCCGTCGTGGCCAGCAGTAGGTGCCCGCCGAGCGTGTGTTGGCTCGCTGCTCGCTGGTCGGCGATCGCTTGCCCTCGCATCACACCCTCCAGCGTCCCTCGCCCCCCTCGATGGTAAACTCCCTCCGGCCGGACGGCGACTCTTCGGCCGGCAGCGAGGGCCGGAAGCGAGCCCAACTCGAACGATCGCCCGTGACCAGTGGCAGCACGCTCGGGCTGCTGTCCATCTTCTGGCAAAACGGTCGCGAGAGGCTGCGGTCGAGCGATGGAGCAGAAAGAACGCCGCTACTTCACGGTCGAAGAGGCACGCGCACTCGTCCCACGCTTGCGCGGCTTGCTCGTCGCGCTCCAGGCGGAAAAACGCGAACTCGATCAGCTGCTCGGCGAGCTCCGCCGGCTGGCACCTCTCGCCTTCTTGAACGGTCATGGTGCCCAGCTGGAACGCATCGAGCTGCGAGTCGCCGAGCTGACCCGCGCGATCCGCGAGAAGGTGCGGGTCATTCACCAGCTCGGTGTCGAGGTCAAGGATCTCGATATGGGTATCGTCGACTTCCCGAGCCTCCGCGACGGCCGCGAAGTCTACTTGTGTTGGAGGGTCGACGAGCCCACCGTCGCGTACTGGCACGACCTGGACGCCGGTTTTCGCGGGCGCCAGCCGCTCGAAGACTAGCGGTGGAGGCCGAATCTCCCTCGGTGCTGTTGGCTCAGGATCGATACGAGGCTGGTCGAGCCAGATGCAGCCGGGACAGCGTCGCCTGGCATCTTCGTCCTGCGACGGCAGGCTTTCGGGCACCGCTCCTCGATCCGTACCGTCACGAGCAGGGCAACCGGGAGTTGCTGGGGTGTCGTTGCTCGCGACTTCCCACCGGCTCGTCGACTGCGAAGAGAGCGTGGCGGCAGCGCGCCGTCGACTCGTCGGATCCTGTCCGTCCGACTGCTTCGATCCCGTACCGAGAAGCCGGTGGAGACGATGTCGGTCCCGGGCGTGATGCGCGCTTGCCCCAACACCGTCGGGAGGACGGTGGAAGCTGCCGACTCGCGCGATGCGCCCCCCTTCTGTGCGGAGCTCTTCCGGAAGTGTGGTTGGCCTCGGCTAGTCAGCGAACTGTCCTCGGCTGGGTGCGGTGTGAATCGTGGGGGAACCCAGAGAGCTCCTGCCGCGTCAGTTCGGTGCGGGCCATCCCAGACTGAGAATCGACGCGCGGGGT
>DAOTYK010000037.1:0-21010 GCA_034434855.1 Thermomicrobium sp. | reverse complement strand
CCATGCGCGCGTGCGATCTCCTCGATCGTCAAAGAGGGAAGACCGCTCTCTCCGGCTGTCCATGACCAACCGTCCACGTCGCCGTCGCGCACGATCCGGCTGGAGGCACCGACCGAGTGGAGTATCCAGCGGCCGTCCGGCGTGAGCCCGTAATAGTGCCAGAACCAAGCTGGCTGGCTCTTGGCTCGACAGAAACAGTCCTCCGCTGGGCATCCTTCATCGGAGATGGCACAGACGGCAAGCCCCAGTCCACCGAACGGGGCGACCGTGACCGGTATGCCAGCACGTTGGAGGAGTTCGATGCCAGTGATGGTCGGTTCCTCGAACTGGACGTACGCGGTGACGACCCGGCCGTCGCCGAAGCGGATGACCAGTCCCGCGCCGTTCGGTCGCTCAGCGTGCGAGGTCATGCTGCCCGCGCCCGCGAACGCGAGCAGCAGCGTGAAGAGGAGGCGAAGCAGGCGAGACGCGCGAGTCACGAGCCTTCCTCGACGATGCGAGCGCCGAGCCGAGTCAGCAAGACATCGTGCCGCTCCGGCCAGCTACCGGGGTGCCATTCGAAGCGGGCGCGCTCGAAATACTGCACGACCATGCCGTCTTCGACGAACTCCTCGCTGAGCGGGTAACCGAAGACGGCGAGACCACCGTACTGTTCCCAATAGGCGCGGAAACCGTGGCAGATGTTGTGCTGCGTCTCTGCGAAGTACGTGCAGGCTGCCGGATCGCCTGGCTGAGCTGGCGCGAATGGTTCGGGTGGTACTGCTGGGAGCCGCTCAGCCCCGAGCCGGCCGAGCATCACGAGCGTGCTTCCGTCCGGCATGAGGTGGAGCTCGAAGCGCGCGCGCTCGGTGTACTGGACGAGCAGCCCGAGTTGCGGATCGAAGAATGGACGAGTGATCGGATAGCCGAAATTGGCGAGCCCGCCGCGCTGCTCCCACGTCTCCAGGAACGGACCGCACAAGCTGTGTCCGGTCTCTGGGAATAGCCGGCAGCCTTCTTCTGCAGTGGTCTCGAACGGCACTCGAGCACGAGTCAATGGGAGAGCCAGGCCGCGGAGCGGAAAGGCCTCGCGCGCCAGCGCAGGGATCGCTTGCACGGTGGCGAACAGATTGTCGTCCGGAGTATCGTCGCGCCAACGGAGCGCACCGCTCGGATTCGCGAAGCGAGCCAGGGCATCGAGCGCATAGCGCCAGGACGGCGATTGGGGTTCCTCGCCCGCAGCCAAAAGTGCTTGGACAGCGAGGGCGGAGGAGTTCGCATCCCCCACCAGCTGATCAGCGGGTTGGTAAGCAAAGGAGCCATCCGCTGCTTGGACACTGCGCAAATACCCCAGGGCCTGTCGTACCTGCGGATGGTCGCGCAGTCCTGCGGCAGCGAGCGCCTGGATCACGAGAGCCGTCGTGTTCGAGTCGCCTGTGCCCGGCTGTGTACTGCCGTCCCAGGCCCAACTGCCGTCAGTCGCTTGCCGCTCGAGCACTGCTTGGACCGCTCGCTCGGGAAGCGGTACGCCGGCAGCAGCGAGTGCCAGCAGCGCATACGCGTTGCTGAAGAGCTGCTGGTCGTAGAGTCCGCTCGCATCGTCGTAGGCACGCTGCAGGCGATCGACGAGGTCAAGACCGCCGAACGCGCGTGGATCGCGCCCGCTCGCGACAGCGGCGAGAATCAGCTTGGCCGCGCCACCCGGCTTCTCGCTGTAGCGTGCAGCGACCGACTCCAAGTACGCGATGGCGCTCGTTCCACCGACTTGCCGCACCGAGCCAGGGTCGATGCCGACCGAGGCGAGAGCCAAGACAGCATCGACCGTGATGCCCGGATCGCTTTCGCCCGTGAAGCCGGCGAAGCCTCCATCAGCTCGTTGCTGGGCGGTGAGCCAGGTCACTGCCCCAGCGAGCGCGCGGCCAACCGTGAATTGGTTCGCCGAAACGCTCGTCCCGGGCGCGAGAACGAGCAACAAAACGGTCAGAATTGTGAGGATACGACGCATACTTCACCCCTCCCTCGTCGCGCCGACAGAGGTAGCTCCAAACCGCACTCGCTTGTGCGTGTTGGGAAAACGAGGACAGCCCGCGCGGGGCGGGCTGCCAATGGTTCACTGCGTCGAGGCACAGTGCATCACCGGCGTCCTCCCCCCTTGGCTCGAGGCGGGTCGGACACGGCGGCGACGGTAGACCTGGCTTCGCCGCACCGACTGGTGCGGCGTCACAGTTGCGGCACAGCCCCGGACTTTCACCGGTGTTCCCCCGTGTGGACGAGCGGAACGCGCTTCTGCGCTCCCGCTCGCACTCGCCGCCGTCTCGCACATCCTGTCAAGGTGCATCGCCGATCGATCGGCTGCGCACATTGTGAAAGCTCGTGGCCCGGTTGTCAAGCCTGCCCGGACACATTCCGCGCCAGCGAGTTCCTGGCACGCTCGACTCTCGGGTCGCACGTGGTACAGGACCTCCCAGTGATGGTGTTCGGTGTGCTGAAGGCGAGAAAGCACTCGGTTTCCCGCCATGATCTGGTCGATCGCAACTACCTGCCCTCAGGACAAACAGGCAGGACGATCACGGTCGCTCCTGGCTCGACCAGTCGGTGTTCCATCGAAACAGAACGACTCTGCTGAACTGCCCAGCTCGATCGCTGGCTCCTGCCCCGATGACCGGACCGCCAGAGCTTTGGCTGATGCTCACCAGTACCGCATCGCTTGGCGGTAGATGGCGCGCAGTGCTCGCTCGTCGACTGGTCGCGGGCTGTTCACCAGGATGCGCTGCTGTGCCAGCGTTCCCTCGACGAGTGCCGGAATGTCGCTCTCGGTGAAGCCGAGTTCCACCAGGCCACTCGGCAGACCGAGATCGCGCATGAGCTGGCTGAGCGCGTCGGCAACCGCTTCGGCAGCGGCGCGGACCGGCAGGCCGTGGGTGTCGAGCCCCAACATCTCGGCCACCTCAGCGTGCCGCTCCGGCGAGGCCGGTGCCGTGAAGCGGAGACCAGCCGGAGCACCTACGACGACGGCCAGGCCGTGGGGGATGAGCGGCTCGTCGACCTCGTAGTCGGGCGGGAAGAAGTCACGGACGAGCCCGGCGATCGGGTAGGACATGGCGTGTGGGATGTGGACCCCGGCGTTCCCGAAGCCGATACCGGCCGTCAAGCTCGCGAGCGCCATGAAGGTGCGGGCCTCCAGATCGAGCGGGTTGTAGACTGCTCGCCGGAGATACCGTGCACCCCAGCGGATGGCCTGCGCGCTCCACAGGTCAGCGACCGGGTTGGACCCGATATAGGCTGGTCGCTCGGCTGGGCTGGCCGGTCGAGGACGGACGTGATACGGCTTGGCGGTGTACGACTCGATCGCATGGCAGAGGACGTCAAGCCCGGCGAACGCGGTCACCATCGGAGGACACGTGACCGTATTGAGCGGATCGACGATCGCCATGGTCGGGCGGATGAACCGGTGGGAGATACCGGTCTTCAACCGACGATCGGTCAGTTCGAGGGCGATCACCGCGGTGGTTTCGCTGCCCGTGCCAGCGGTCGTGGGGAGCGCTAGGTGCGGCTTCAGTGGGCCGGGAACTGGATTACCTCGCCCGACCGGCTTGTTGATATAGTCGAGAAGGTCGGCGGGGTAGGACGTGAAGAGGTTCATCGCCTTGGCTGTGTCGATCGTGCTCCCACCTCCGAGTGAAACAAAGGTGTCCGGCTGGACGCGTTGGGCAAACGCGATGGCATCGCGCAACGAGCGATCGGTCGGCTCGATGTGCACCTGGTCGAAGACGACCACTTCCGCACCGGAGCGCTGGATCGCTGCCTCGACTGGCTCGACCAGGCCATGCTGTCGCAGATGACGGTCAGTGACGAGGAGGACGCGGCGTGCCCCGAGCCGCTCGAGTTCCACGGTCAGGTCAGCGGTCGCACCAGGCCCGAAACGGAACGGGACGAGATCCATCGCGATCACGGTTTGGGTGAGGTCCACGCTCATCCCGAATGCTCCTTCCGGAACACAACAGGCGGCATCATCGTCGGCCAGGTGGGACCAGGTGTCAAGAGGAGCGTGTGCTCTCCAGCGCGGAGCGTGCTGGTGCCGCGCCCGTGTCTCTCGATCACTGTTTGGACGTTGCTCAGCGATGCTCGCAGCCCGTGACGGCATCGCTTTCCTCGGCCAGTTGGTCGAGGAAGAAGCGGAGCAGTCGATGGAGGCGCGGCCGGGCCTGTTCCCCGATGGCCGCCACCTCTGCGTGCGTCGGGATCGCTGGCTCTTCGGGGATAGCTAGGTTGGTCACGACGGAGATGGCCAGGACGCGTAACCCGAGTGCCCGCGCCAGGATCACCTCGGGGATGGTCGACATGCCGACCAGATCAGCCCCGGCGGCTCGCAACCAGCGGAGTTCGGCTGCCGTCTCGAAGGTCGGTCCAGCGACCATGGCGTACGTTCCCTCCGGGAGGTTCAAGCCGAGTCGAGCCGCAGCGGTCCGGGCGATCGTGCGGAGACGGCGATCGTAGGCATCGCGCAGACTGAAGAAACGAACCCGTCCAGCAGGTGGAATCAGCGGATGGTGACCGGCCAAACCGGGGACGAAGAGGTGATCCCGGATCAGCACGAGATCGCCCGGTGCGAAGGTCGGATGCAAGGAGCCGGCCGCATTGGTCAGGATGACGATCGGACCAGGCAGGTGGGCGAGGAGGGCGATCGGCGCAGCGGCTTCGGCAGCCGAGAGACCCTGGTAGAGGTGATAGCGACCGAGACAAAACCAGATCGGGTGCCCATTCCACTCTGCCAGCACCAACTCGCGTGGATGACCGGTGACAGCCGGGGCAGCGATACCGGTGAGTTCGTCGAGCGGGACGCGTGCCACGACACGCGCGTTTTCGGGGAGACTCGCAAGCCCGGAGCCCAGGACGATCAGCGCATCAGGTGTGTGGTGATGACGCTGGGCGAGGGCCTGCGCTCGCTCAGCTGCTCGCTCCTGCCAGGGATGGAGGATGTCCATCACCGCACCCTTCTTCCTGCAACAGTGTCGCCACGTCGGCGGAAGCTGCGATGTCGCCGACGTGTGCCTGGAGCGCTGCCCGCAGGGCACTCGCGATCTGACCACGCAAGGTGAGGCTGAGCGGTCGGCGGGCGAGTTCCTGCCAGTGATCGGCCAGCAGGAGGCGCAATGCCTTGACGGCTCCGACGCTGAGTGGGACTTCTGCAGCACTGTGTCCTATGCACTCGCTGCAGAGGATGCCACCCTGATCCGGCGCGAAGGCGAGCCGCCCCGGCGTCAGCTGTCTCCCACAGTGTGGGCAGACGACAAGTTCCGGGCGGTAGCCGAGGAGAACCAGCAGGCGCATCTCGAACCGTCTCACGACCGCGAAAGGATCGGGCAACTCGGCGAGCAGTCGGAGGCACTCGAGCAGGAGGTCGTAGAGTGCCGGTTGCGGGTCCTCGTCTGCGGTCGCGCGATCGGTCAGGTCGGCGAGGTAACCGGCCCAGCCGGCGCGCCAGGGTGCCTGGCGCAGTCCGGTGAACGGCTCCACCAGCTGCGCTTGCGTCACGATATCGAGTTCGCGTCCTCGGGCGAGGAGGACTTGGGTCCGCACGAAGAGGTCGAGATGGCCGGCCAAGCGACTCTGCGGCCGTCGTATTCCTTTGGCGATGACCCGGAGTTTTCCCGCTTTCGGGGTGAAGAGCGTCAGGATCCGGTCGGCCTCGCCGAGGTCGCGGCGGCGCAAGACGATCGCCTCGGTGCGGTACAGCCGGATGCGATGGTTCGTCGTCTCGGCCATGTCTCGCCCGCCGATCACGATGCCGGAACGCCGATATCCGGGTGAGCGACCAGCTCCGCCCATTGGCGGGCGCGTTCCCGCAATCCAGCCCAGTCTCGTCGCGCAACCAGCGTGCGATCGACAAGGTGACTGCCGACCGCCACGGCGACGGCGCCGGCTGCCAGGAAAGCTGGTGCGGTCTCGAGTGTCACGCCGCCCGAGGGGATCAGTTTCACCTGCGGCAAGGGAGCTAACACGTCCTTGAAATAGCTCGGTCCCGCGAGACTCGCCGGGTTGACTTTGATGTAATCAGCGCCCCATTCCCACGCGCTGAGGATTTCGGTCGGGGTGAAAGCACCGATCACGCTGGGGATGGAATAACGTCGGCAGATCTCGATCGTTTCTCGCCGGAGTGTCGGAGTGACGATGAATTGAGCCCCAGCCAACATCGCCTGACGCGCGGTTTCTGCATCCAGGACCGTCCCTGCTCCGACCAAGCAGGATCCGTCGAAACGACGCCGAACCTCTTCGATGGCACGACCAGCTTCACGATTCGTGTAAGTGAACTCGAGCACGCGCACTCCACCCTCGAGCAAGGCTTCGGCGAGTTCCACGGCACAGCTCAAGTCATCGAGCCGGATCACGGCGATCAGCCGGTACGTTTCGATCCAGTTCACGTCGCTCCCCCTTCCGCTCGGGTACCATTCGCATCGAGTGTAGCGGGCCGGGTCGGCGGAGCGTAGGAGTCATCACCATGGCACGACGGTTCGGCGTCGTCGCAGCGCACGGCAAGCCTGAGGCAACCGAGTTGGCTGACCGGATCCAGCGCTGGCTCGCCGCGCACCAGTGCCAGATCGCGAACGAAGAAGCTCTCCCGTTCGTCTGGCCAGAACTCGACGCGGTCATCGCCATCGGTGGTGACGGACTCATCATGCGCGTCGCGCACCATTATCCCGATGTTCCGATTCTCGGGATCAATGTCGGCCGAGTCGGCTTTCTCGCCTTGGCGGAACGTGAGGGATGGGAACAGGCATTGCACGATCTGGTGCACGATCGATACCACGTCCAAGAGGGCCCGACGCTGGCGGTCCAGCTGGAACGCGGGCGACGGGTGCTCGTCGATGCTTGGGCGATCAACGACGTCGTGGTTCGTGCGGGGTACCAGCTCATCGAAGTCGAGCTCTACATCGACGGTCAGTTCGTCAACACCTATCCGGGTGACGGCATGATCGTGGCGACCCCACAGGGAAGTACGGCCTACTGCATGGCTGCCGGTGGGCCGGTGCTGACTGCCGGGGTGCACGGGTTCGCCGTGACGCCGATCTGCCCCCACTCGCCGATCCGCATCGCTCTGGTCGTCCCGGAGCAGGCGACGATCGAGCAGGTCTACGTGAGCGACCGGGAAGCTCGCCTGATCATCGACGGAGAGCCGGTCGCGTCTTTGGAGCGGGGCGATCTCGTCCGGGTGCGACGGGGAAAGCAAGCGTTCCGTCTCGTGATTCTGCCGGGTACGAACTTTTACGAGGCGTTCCGCAGCAAGTTCAATTTCCAAATCCGTCCGGAGGCACAGCCCAGCCGGCCAACCCGGAATGCCGACACGCCATCAGGCGCGCGGTAACTGGCTGGTATCCTGCTCGTTTTCGCGCACGCTGCGCGACCAGCCAGGTGGGAGCGTGGTTGCCTCGTCCTCTGGTAGGGCGGTCTCCGACCGACCCCCGCCCGGAGTGCGTCCGAGAACGCGCTGCACAGCCTCGAGCGGCGAGCGACGCTCCTGCACCGTCACGCCGCCTTCCTCGATCGGTTGTCGGGTACCACAGTACGGGCAGTGCGGCCAATCCAAGCTGAGGAGACGGCCACAGGCGATACAGAGCTGTTTCAACGGTGCTCGACAGTAGGGGCAAAATTGGAAGTCGTCCTGCACCGGTCGCTGACACTGCGGACAGCGCCCGGCTGTTTCCAGGTCCTGGATCAGGTATTCCTCCTCGAGTGCCCGCTCGTACTGCTCCTCCAATGTCTCGCGCGGGCGCATCAGGAGATAGAGCAGTGCGCCCGGGACGGAAAAGAGAACGACGAGCAGCGTCGCGAAGATTTGGGCGATCACGCTCCGGGTCCGCGTTTGGATGTCCTGGAACGTCCACACGACGAGCGCGAACCAGAGCGCCAGATAGTACGCACCGCCCAATGCGATGAGGAGATGCGCTGCTTGAGCGACGAGCTGTTCCACCGCTGTGCTCCACCCTCTCGCTTCAGGGCAGGCGCTCGAAGCGCTCGATCGGAACGACGAAGACGTTGGCGCCGCCGATCTCGACCTCGATCGGCTGCGGAACGAAGAACTCGCCCGATTCCACGATCGGGAACAAGGGATTGACGTACTGTGTGCGTGTGTAGCAATGGGCCTTGATCAGGCGCAGGATATCGTCGAGCCGGTGGGCTTCGACACCCATCAGCAGCGTGACGTTCTGCTCGCGCAGAAAACCTCCTGTGCTGCTGATCCGGGTTGCGCGGAACCCCTCGTGCTGGAGCGCATCGAGCAGCCTGTCGGCATCGCGTGCCTGCACGACGGCGATGACGAGCTTCGTGGGGGTCGTCATGGTGAACGTCTTCCCCGTTTCACGACTTCCGTCACTGTTGCCCAGACGACGTCGGCGACAGCCTCAGGCGGCAAGGTCGCGTCGACGACACGCCAGCGCTGGGGATCGCGCTGTGCAGCGGCATGGTACCAAGCGCGCACCCGTCGGTGGAAGGCGAGTTCTTCCTGATCGAGCCGCGTGATCGTCGTGGCGGCAGCCCGGCGGCGAGCCAGGCCGACTTCCACTGGAACATCGAGCAGGATCGTCAGATCGGGCCACAAGTCGCCCGTCACGACCCGGTGCAACTGGCGAAGCCATCCTTCGTCCAGACCGCGCCCAGCCCCCTGATAGGCCAGCGTAGAGTCGACATAACGGTCACACAGAACGATGGTGCCGCGTTCGAGGGCGGGCCGGATCCGATCCCACACATGCTCGGCCCGGGCAGCGGTGAAGAGCAGGGCTTCCGTTTCCGGACGGAGTGCCTCGCCAGCCAGAAGCCACTCGCGGATGGTTTCGCCGAGCGGTGTGCCACCTGGCTCTCGCGTGACGAGAAGGGAATAACCAGCTTCTTGGAGCCGGGCGGCCAAAAGAGAGCATTGCGTCGTCTTGCCTGCTCCTTCCGGTCCCTCGAAGGTGATGAACCAACTCACCAGTTCTCGTCCTCGCGGTAGATTTCGACCCGCCGGAAGGGTTCTCGCCCCCGGCTGCGGGATGCCAGGTTGTACCGCTCGGCGAGCTGATGCTGAAGGCGTCGGATCCAGGCTTCCTGCGGACGCAACTCGATCCGGCTGCGTGTCCCTTGGAGCACCTGGTGCGCTGCGGCTTCTGCCTCCTCCATCGCAGCCAGGATCCGATCGTGCGCGGCGGTCTCATCGCCGTCGTCAGCAGCTGATTCCAGTTCCTGCTCGCCCGCGAATCGTTCAGGGAACAGCGAGCGGAATAAGTTGGCCATCTGCTGCGCCGTGTTGCTCCGCAGGACGTACACCGGGATGCCGCGTTGCTCGGCCTCGCGGAGTACCTGCGGTCGCTTGCGGAAGTAGTTCTTCAGCGTCACGACGGCATCTGCCTCGCGTGGCGAGCGGACCAGCTCGACCGGGAGCATCAATTGGCGAATGACGTCCTCCAGCCGGTTCCGACTGACGCCGAAGGGAAAGAGTCGCATGGTCCGTCTGATCGGCTCGCTAGGTGGAACGACGGCTGCGATCGTCCCGGGAGGAGTCGCTGGTCGAGTCGGGGCTGGCGTACCGGGAATCCGCTGGTAGGTCCGCCGCGGTCCGGAGGGGAGCATGGAACGCTCGGCGCGTTGGTCTTGTCCGTGCAGCTCCTCGTACCAGATGGAGACCGTTCCGTCCGGGTTTCGCTCGCGGATCTCGACGCGGAGCGGCTGACCGCGTAGGATGGCGTCGACCGCTGCCGCGACGTCGCGGTGCACGGCGACTCGATTACGCGACTGAATCTCGACCAGAACGCCGAAGGTCGGTGGTGCCTTGCGTTCCAGGATCGACTTCTGGGTGCCCCGCCGGCGAGCTTCCTCGTCGCTCAACGTGACCGACTGGATCCCGCCGATGAGATCCGAGAGGGTCGGGTTCATCATGATGTTTTCCAGCGTGTTCCCGTGTGCGGTCCCGATGAGCTGCACGCCACGCTCGGCGATCGTGCGTGCGGCGGCAGCCTCGAGCTCGGTACCGATCTCGTCGATGACGATGACCTCCGGCATGTGGTTCTCGACCGCTTCGATCATCACCGCGTGCTGAAGACTGGGCGTCGGTACTTGCATCCGGCGGGCGCGACCGATCGCCGGGTGAGGGATATCGCCGTCACCCGCGATCTCGTTGCTCGTATCCACGACGATCACCCGCTTGCGCAGGTCGTCAGCCAGCACCCGCGCTGTTTCGCGCAGCATCGTCGTCTTGCCGACACCGGGCCGACCCAAGAGCAAGATGCTCTCACCCGACTCGATCAAGTCACGGATGATGGCGACCGTTCCATAGACTGCACGGCCGATGCGGCAAGTCAGGCCGACGATCTCGCCGGATCGCGAGCGAATCGCGGAAATGCGGTGCAGCGTGCGTTCGATACCCGCTCGGTTATCGTCCCCGAAGCGACCGATCCGCGACGCGACGTAGGCGATGTCTTCGCGCGTGATCTCGCGATCCGCAAGATACACCTCGCGGTCCTCGAACCGTGCCTCGGGACGCCGCCCCAGGTCGAGAACGATTTCGAGTAGCTTGGCCCGGTCCTCTGGGCTGTTGTACTCCCGGAGCGCCTCGACGATATCGGGTGGCAAGACTGCCAGCAGATCCTCGAGATTATCGGTGATCGTCTGTTCCGGCATTGCCGGAAGAATGGTCACAGGCTTCGTCACGGTGCTCGTCGCCGTCCTCCTCTTTGTCTCATGATCGTGTTGCCCGTTCCAGCACAGCGACCCTCGGTCGCTCGTGGTTGTAGAGCACGCGTGGTGCCTCGGCGATCCCGGCCAGCCGAGCATGCTCGGCGATGGGAAGTCCGGCGCGGATGCGTCGGATCGTATAGCGTGCGACCCACAGTCGTGTCTCGAGCAGCGTGAGTCCTGCCTGCTCGAAGCGTGCTCGCGTCGCTCCTGCCTCGTCGGGAAGCAGGAGCAGCACCCGATCGCGTGGGCGCGCGCAGGAAGCGAGCGCTGCCCCCACGATCGCGACACTGTCGCTGGCAGCCTGGTCTTCCGCGACCAGTTCTACGATGTGCCAACCAGCGCGCGAGCGAACACGGCAGTAGGCTCGTGTCTCACCGTCAGCCGCGAGCAGGTAGCCGCGGATACGCCAGCCGGCTCGCTGCCCCACGTGCCAGGCCGCCCGGGTGCGTGCCTCGGCGAACTGAACCGGGCGTGGGGTGACGCGCTCGTACAGGCGCTGAACCTCCCAGGCATCGAGCGCTTGCTGGGGACGAATGGTCAGCGACTGGCTCGGCGCTGCGAGTTGCTCCCGCTGGCCGGCGAGCAGGTGTATCCGCCGGAACGGTGTAAAACCGGCTCGCTGCCACCAGGCGATGAGATCCGGGTGCTCCGGAATGAGGGTATGCAGGCGGATGATCCCGCGCAGACCAGCGTCCCGCGCCAGACGATCCAGCAAGCGCTGTCCCTCTTCTGCGCTCGAGACGACCAGGCGAGCGATGAACCAATGATCGCGTCCGGGTTCCGCGATGACTTGAGCGTAGGCTCGCTGTCCGCGCTCGTGGAAGAATCGGCCACTCGCCGCGCCGAACGCACTACCGAGCAATCCCCGAATGGGCGAGAGATGAAAAGCGGCTGGCAGCGCGACCAAGTCACCGCGCAATACAGCTGCCGGTCGATCGGACGAGTCATCCGCGATCATCGGTGCGTTGTGGGCTCGCCACCAGAACACGCCAGGACCTCCTCCGCGCGCCTCAGAGCGCGCGTCGTCCAGCGAGCGCGCGACCCAAGGTGATCTCGTCGGCATACTCCAGGTCGCCGCCCACCGGTAAGCCGCTGGCTGGCCGGGTCACCGTGACGCCGAGCGGAATGAGCTGGCGCGCGATGTACATGGCGGTCGCATCGCCCTCGATGTTCGGGTTCAAGGCCAAGATGACCTCGTTCGGCTGCTCTTCCTGGACCCGGTGAACGAGCTCGCGGATCCGCAAACGTTCTGGCCCGATGCCGTCGACGGGTGAAATGACCCCATGGAGGACATGGTACACACCGTGATAGGCTCCAGTTCGCTCGAGGGCTAGAACATCGAGCGGGTCCTCGACGACGCAGATCGTTCGCTGATCGCGCGACGGATCGCTGCAGATCGAGCAGGGATCGACATCGGTCAAATTGAAGCACCGCGAGCAGAACTGCACTCGCTCTTTCACCTCGATGATCGCCTGAGCCAGGGCGAGCGCGTCTTCCCGCGAACACCGCAACAGATGGTACGCCAGCCGTGATGCGGTCTTGGGACCGATTCCGGGAAGCTTCGCGAATTCCTCGATCAGCCGAGCGATCGGCTCGGCCGGTCCACGTGCGCGCACTGTCACCTCGGTCGCCGTCAGGCAAAACGCGCGTTCACCGGTTTCAGTATACCAGAAGGGTCGGTTTCTCTCGTCCCTCTCACTCGTCGCCCAGATAGACCATGCGGCCGCGTGCTCCCTCGGCCGGGCCGACTATTCCTTCTGCTTCCAATTGCTCCATCAGGCGTGCTGCCCGGTTGTACCCGATCCGCAGTCGTCGCTGGAGGAGCGACGTCGAGGCTGTCCCGAGTTGGCGAACGAGTTGGCGAGCCTGCTCGAGCAAGGGGTCCTCGCCTCGACTCGTCTCCTGGACCGTTTCCTCGAGATCGAGCCAGCTCGGGTCGTATTGTGGGACCGGATAGAGTTGCCGCCAGTGCTCGACGACGAATTCCAAGTCCCGGTCGTCGATGAACGAACCTTGCACGCGTAGGGGGCGTGCTGCATCGGGCGGGAGATAGAGCATATCGCCGCGCCCGAGCAAGCGTTCAGCACCGGGCATATCGAGGATTACCCGGCTATCGGTCTGCGACGTGACGGCGAAGGCGATCCGAGCTGGCACATTGGCCTTGATCAACCCGGTCAGGACGTCGACCGAGGGCCTCTGTGTCGCGATCAGGAGGTGAATCCCGGTGGCACGAGCCATCTGGGCTAGTCGCACGAGGAGTGTCTCTACCTCGTCCGGTGTCGTCAGCATGAGGTCAGCCAGCTCATCGATGATGACGACGAGATAGGGCAAGGGTTCGAGGGACGGATCTTCCTCGCGTCGCAAGCGATAGCCTTCGAGATTGCGCACCCCCAGCTGGGCGAAAAGCTCGTAGCGTCGCTCCATTTCCTGCAGGACGCGTCGCAGCGCGCCGACGACGAGTCCCATATCGGTCACGACTGGGCGCTTGAGGTGCGGCACGCCATCGTAACCGGCGAGTTCGACCTTCTTGGGATCGATCAACAGCATCTGGAGTTCGTCTGGCCGGCGCGTGAGGAGAAAGGTGGCGATGATCCCGTTGATGCAGACCGATTTGCCGGATCCGGTCGCGCCGGCGATGAGGAGATGCGGCATGCGAGTCAGGTCAGCGACGACATACTCGCCGTGC
Organism: Thermomicrobium sp.; assembly: GCA_034434855.1. Classification (GTDB taxonomy): domain Bacteria; phylum Chloroflexota; class Chloroflexia; order Thermomicrobiales; family Thermomicrobiaceae; genus Thermomicrobium. The sequence continues at coordinate 7,638 of DAOTYK010000037.1, read as the reverse complement.
ACATCCCGCCCGAGCGCCAGCGGGAGGCGTGCTCGCGAGCGCTGGAAGGTTGCCGATTCCAGCACCTCACGCAGGCCTACCGTGGAAATCGCGCTGTTCGGGACCTCGATGCCCACACGTGCCATACCGGGAACCGGTGCCTCGATCCGAATCGCTGGCGCAGCCAGCGCCAATGCCAAATCGTTCTGCAGCTCGGTGATGCGCCGCACCTTGACTCCGGGGCCTGGTTCCAGGGTGAACAACGTCACGGCAGGTCCGGGATAGATTTCGCGGACGCGAGCGTCGACTCGGAAGTTCGCCAGCGTCTCTTGGATGATCGCTGCCTTGCGCTCCAGTTCGTCTGCATCGGGGAGGCTCGCCTCGTACCGCTGCAAGCGGCTGATCTCGGGAAGCACCTGATCCCCGGCAGCAGGTGGCGTGACCGCGCTCGCTACGACCGGTTCCGGCTCGGCGGTCGGGTGCTGTTGGACAGGCTGCTGAGGGGAAACCTGCGTCCGGCGCCCACGCGAACGACTCGCTGGGGCGTGGCGCGTCGCGATGACCGGTCGCGTCGGTCCGCGCTGGACGGTCTCGTCCGAGTGGCCGGGCTCCGCTGGCGCCGGAGGCGCGGGGAGGTCGACCGTGCGAGTGGACGATCGCCGCCGGACGATCCGCCAGCTTCGTCGCGCCGCGGTGACGATCGTTCGCGCGAGCGTGCCGAGCTCGATACCAGCGACGAGCGTCGAGCCAGCCAAGCCGAGGGCCAGTGCGAGGAGCCCGAGACCGAGGTCACCCCCGATGAGCCGGAGGAGCGCTGCCACGCCGGCACCGACGTAACCGCCAGCCTCCTCGACCTGGTCAGCCGGGCGAGCGTCGAGCAGGGCGACGGCTGCGGAACCGTACAGTGCGAACCCCACAGCCCGGCGGATCGTGCCGGCTCGTGACCGGGAGGCGAAGAGCTCGAGGGCACCCCACCAGCAGGCGAGCGGGACCACGATCGCCCCGCGGCCGAAGAGTTGCCGACAGGTTTGGGCCAGCCAGCCGGCGAGCCCAGTCTCGCGCTCGTGCCCGAGAAGGGCCAGGGCCAGGAGCACGCCGACCGTGGCGAGAAACAGCCCAGCGAGGTCACGCGGCAGACGGCGCGGAACGAGTGCTGCCACCTGTGCCAGCCGAGCCACGACCGCACGCAGGCGACGTCTTTGGGAACCGGCGACGAGCGGTGCTGGCGTCCCTTTGGCTCCTCGTTCTTTCTCTCGCTTTCGCGCCATCGTGGCCCCCTGCGTTCGTTCGCGTGTCCGTACGGAGTATAGCAGGGGGTCAGAACAAGCGCATCTGCTGTGCCTTTTCCTCGTCTTGCTGCGCGTCTGCTGCGCGCGCTGCTTCGGCCCGGGCCTGGGCGATGATCTCGCGCAGTGCATCGAAATCCTTCTCGACGAGCTCCTTGAGCGCGGGCTGGTGCAAGGCGGCGGCGGGGTGATACATCGGCACCACGACGACATCCCCGAATCGACGAGGCTTTCCATGGATACGGGAGATCTTTTCGTTGGGGAACCAGCGCGCCATCGAATAGCGCCCGAGCGTCACGATGACGCGCGGACGGATCACCGCGATCTGCTCGTCGAGGTAGGGAGCACAAGCAGCGATTTCGTCCGGGAGCGGATCCCGGTTCCCGGGTGGTCGGCACTTGACGACGTTCGTGATGTAGACCTGTTCGCGTCGTAGCCCGGCTCGCCCGAGCAGCTCGTTCAGGAATTGTCCTGCAGCTCCGACGAACGGGCGACCCTGCCGGTCTTCGTGGTACCCCGGTGCCTCCCCGATGAACATCACCTCTGCGTGCGGATCCCCTTCACCGGGCACTGCCTGGGTCCGGGTCCGCCACAGGTCGCAGCGCGTGCAGTGACGGACGCGCTCGGCGATGATTTCCAGGAGTTCCCTCGCACTGCGTTCCTCGCTCACTGTCTGCTCCTCTCGCTCGTTTCGTCTTCCCGTTCTCGTCCTCCACCGGGGCATGGACAGCGAAAGCCGACGCGGGCAGCGATCGACCGTTCCGCACCAATGCGATCCAGTCCACCGGCTGCTCGAGGAAGAAGACGGTCGGGTCCTCCGCGTGCTCGTGCAGCCAGCGCGCGATGATGACTGCGGCGTCGAGCGAGTCCTGGTCGAGCGTCCAGGGAGGGGCCTGTTGGGCGCGTTCCCAAGCCGCTCGCAATCGGGCGGCCACGGCTGCATCGTCCTCGCGCGGATCGGCCACGACGCGCGCCCAGAGTCGTCCGGCCACGATGAGGAGAAAAGCCCGATCACCAGTCTCCGGGCAGGGAGTGACGATGACGCATGGTCGTCCGCTGATCGTCTGGCGGACCAATCGATGACCGATCACGAGTTCCTCGCTGCGCCTCAGGAGATCGCGCAAGCGCGCTGCTCGTTCGAAGTCGAGTCGCTCCACCGCGTCAGCGAGGAGCTGTTGAGCACGTTCGACGATGACGGTCGTCTCGCCGCTGAGATAACGCAGCGCACATTCGACGAGCGCTCGGTACTCGGCAGGCGTGACGCGTCCGGTACAGGGGCCGATACACCGTCCCAGAGTCACTTGCAAGCACGGGCGCCCATAGGAACGGGCATCCCGGAACGATCGGTGGCAGGTGCGCAACGGGAGGAGTTGGTGGAGCAGCTCGACGACCGAGCGGGCAGCAGCCGTGCTCCGAAAAGGCCCGACGTACACGGCGTCGTCCTCGTCGCGCTGACGAGCCAGCATCAGGCGCGGCCAAGGGCGACCGAGTTCGACCTTCACGTAGGGGTACGCCTCGTGATTGCGGAGTTGCGTATTGTAGGGTGGCTTGTACCGCTGGACGAATTGACTCTCCAAGAGCAGTGCTTCCAACTCCGAGCCGACAACGACCGTCTCGATCTCGGCCACCGATTCGAGCAACCCGTCCATCTTGCGGGTGTATCCCAGTGGTTGACTGAAGTAGGAGCGGACTCGCTGCCGGAGATTGCGCGCTTTGCCGACATACAGGACACGTCCCAGCGCATCGCGCATGAGATACACACCCGGAAGCTCGGGTGTGTCGGCCAGCAGGCGCTGGTCGAGGACGGCACGCCCACGGGCGACTGGCTCGACGACGATCGGTCGCCGCGTCGCGGCTGGCTGCAGGTCGCTCGGCGCGCGGTATCCGACCTGCTCGGCTCGCTGGACGAGGTGGAGGTAGAGGACGGCAGTCGCTTCGGCATCCGGTAGTGCACGGTGACGTGTGGCCCGAGTCAGCCCGATGGATCGACAGATCGTGTCGAGGTCGTAGCGGCCGTTTGCGGTGAGCAGTGCCCGGGCGAGCGGCAAGACGTCGAGTGCGGGATTGGGGAGCGGTCCCTGACCGATGCGCCGCAGTTCGGCGTTCAGAAAATCGAGGTCGAACCTCACGTTGTAGCCGATGACCGTGCTCTCGCCCAAAAAGACACGAAATGCGGCGGCCACATCGACGAACGACGGTGCCGTCACCAGATCCTCGTCCCGGATCCCTGTCAGACGGACGATGTAGACCGGCAAGCGCCGATGGGGGTTGACGAGGACGGAGAAGCGCTCGACGCAGCAGCCGTCCTCGTAGCGAACTGCGCCGATCTCGATGATGCGGTGCCGAGCTGGGCGGAGGCCGGTCGTTTCGACATCGAGCGCGACGAACGAGCGAGGCCACCCCTCGCTGGGTACCAGCGGGCGATGTCGGAGTGCCCAGGTCCCATCCGATCGGCGAACGATCTCTGGATCGGTCTCCAGCAATTGAGCCAGGAATGGTGCCCACAGTCGGCGGTTGCCGAGCGAGCCAAAGAGCGCATCGATCAGCTGCTCTTCACTGGCAAGCCCTCCTCGTGCCAACAAGAGCTGCCGAGCTCGACTGCGGAGACGATCGTAGGCTGGCTCCACGGGCTGGTCGCTCATCCCGCACTCCTCGTCCCGCACCCCCTGGTATGGTACCCGAGTCGTGGTCACTGTCTCATCCTGCCGGTCAGTCGCTGGACGGAGCGCACGCTGGCGTATACTCGCCAGCGCGATGGAACGCCAGGCGCGAGTCAGCAGCGAGGGAGGAACAGGATGGCGGAGCAATCAGCGCTGCCCACGGATCGTGTCCCGCCGGAGGTTCGTGCCCGGGTCGAAGAGCTGCGGCGGCTCATCCACCGCTACAACTACGAGTATTACGTGCTCAATGCTCCAACTGTCAGTGACGCCGAGTACGATGCGCTGATGCTCGAACTTCGGCGCTGGGAGGAACAGTATCCGGAACTGATCACGCCGGATTCGCCGACACAACGGGTGGGGGCACCGCCAGCCGAAGGGTTCGCCACGGTCCAGCACGAAATCCCCATGCTCTCGCTCGGCAACGTCTTCTCCGATGGGGAAATCCGGGCATGGGCGGAGCGGGTGTACCGGCTGAGCGGCCGACAGGATGTCGAGTTCGTGACCGAACCCAAGGTCGATGGTCTCGCGGTGTCCTTGCTCTACCGAGATGGCGTACTGGTGCGCGGTGCGACGCGTGGGGACGGGTATACGGGAGAGGACGTGACGAACAACGTGCGGACGATCCGCATGATCCCGCTCCGCCTGTATCCCCCTGAAGGGGTTGTCGTTCCACCTGTCCTGGAGGTGCGCGGCGAGGTCTACATGAACGTGCAGGACTTCGAGAGGCTGAACCGCGAGCGCGGTGAGCAGGGACTCCCGCTCTTCGCCAATCCCCGCAATGCAGCTGCTGGCTCGCTGCGCCAGCTCGATCCCAGCGTGACCGCTTCGCGACCGCTCCGTTTCGCTGCGTGGGATATCGGTCTCTGGGAGGGAACCGAGCCGCCCGCGACGCATCTGGCCACGTTGGAGTTCCTCCGCCGGCTGCAGATTCCGGTCGTTCCCGATTATCGGCTTTGCCGAACGGTCGACGAGGTGATCACTGAGTGCCATCGCTGGCAGGAACGTCGTGACGCGCTCGAGTTCGAAGCCGATGGAGTGGTGATCAAGGTCAATGACCGGGCGCTCTATCAGGCGCTCGGCGTCGTTGGACGCGAGCCACGCGGTGCCACTGCGTACAAGTTCCCGGCTCACGAGAAGACGACGATCGTCCGAGACGTGATCTGGAGCGTCGGCCGGACGGGGAAGCTGACTCCCGTAGCAGTGCTCGAACCGGTCGAGATCGGTGGAGTCATCGTCGAGCGAGCGACGTTGCACAACGAGGAAGAGATCCGGCGACTCGGTCTGCTCATCGGTGATGCGGTCGTGGTGCAACGCCGAGGAGACGTGATCCCCAAGGTCGTCGCCACGATCCCACAGCGGCGCGATGGCGACGAGCGACCGGTCGAAATTCCGAGCCAGTGCCCGGTGTGCGGTGCTCATACCATCCGGCTGGAAGGAGAGGTCGATCGCTACTGCCCCAATCCGAATTGCCCGGCTCGTCTGAAAGCCTCGGTGCGCCACTTCGCCTCGCGCAATGCGATGGACATCGAGGGCCTCGGTGAGAAGATCTCGGATCTCTTCGTCGACCTCGGAATCATCCGCTCGCTGCCTGATCTCTACGAAATCGACTGGGCACGTGTCCTCCAGTTGGAGGGTTTCGGCCCGAAGAAGGTGGAAAATCTTCGACGAGCCATCGAAGCGAGCAAGAACCGCCCTTTCGCGCGCTTCCTGTTCGCCTTGGGGATCCGTCACGTGGGGGAGCGCAATGCGCAACTTCTCGCCGAACATTTCCGCTCGATCGACCGGCTCATGGAGGCCACGATCGACGAGCTTCTGCAGATTCCAGGATTCGGCCCGGCCGTCGCCCAATCGATCGTCGAGTTTTTCCGGGAGCCGAAGAATCGAGAGATGATCGAGCGGTTCCGCCGTCTCGGGGTGCGCATGGCCGAGGAAGAAGCGGCCGTGGTGGCTCCCGTTCAGGGGCCGTTAGCGGGTAAGACGGTCGTGCTGACCGGACGACTGGAGACGCTGACGCGGAGTCAGGCGGAGGAGTTGCTGCGGCGTGCCGGAGCCCACGTGACCGACAGTGTCTCGCGCAAGACCGACTACGTCTTCGCGGGGGCTGATCCCGGCAGCAAATACGTGCGAGCGCAGCAGCTCGGTGTACCGATCCTGGGGGAAGCAGAGCTCCTGCGCATGCTGCGCGAGTCGGGAATCGAAGTCGAGGCCGCCGCTCGTTCACAATGAGGTATGCCCCGGCAGCGCGGTCGTCCCTGGTTTGACCAGCGGGAGACCTTGCTGACACAAGGGACATCGGTCCGGTGGCCAGTTCGCGATGTCCAGCCTGAGTAGTGCGACGAGCGGTACCCTCAAATCGACCGACTCGGTCGAGCGGTCGATGAGCACAGCAACGCCAGCGATCTCTACTGGATGCTCGCCCACCGCGCGCAGCGTTTCGCGGAGCGAGCCACCGGTGGTCAACACATCGTCTACGACGAGGACGCGCGTGCCGGGCGAGAAACGGGTTCCGCGCCGGATCGTCCGCCGGCTGCTCCCCTCGTGCTCACGTTCCGCGTACGCTGCCTGGATGCCGAGTTGCCGGGCGCACTCGAATGCCAGTAGGATTCCACCGGTCGTCGGCCCCACGACAACGTCGATCCCTCGCCACGGTAGCCGCGCGAGGAGTTCGCGACACATCGCTTCCACACGGCGCGGCCACCGGAACAGAGCGAACTTTTCGATATAGCGATCACTGTGACGGCCGGAGGCGAGGAGAAAATGTCCTGTCAGCAGTGCGCCGGCGTCATGCAGGTCTCGCAGGAGTGCCTGGGCAGTCTGCTCGTCGGCGAGAATCTCGACCATCTCACCCTCCTCCGGTAGCGCCTGGCGGCTCGGGCAAGCGACTGGTTGTCTTTCTATTCTGCGCCGAAGGGTCGAGCTGCTTCACCCGCTCGTCCGACCGGTGCGCGCTCCCCGCTCGACGTGCGAATGAGGCACCGGGAGCCCCGGTGCGAAGACGTCTCGGGGACCCGAGTCGACACATGCTCCGACCGATACGGGCCAGACACTCGGACGGCCCCCTGGCCCGGTGCTCGGAGAGCACCGGTCATGGCAGGAAGAAAAAGCCCACGGCCAGGCCAGCGTAAACCGCCAGCAGCATCACCCCTTCCAGCCAGTGCGAGCGACCGTCGTGTGCGATGAGTGTCGTGACCAGGGCTGTGCCGAGCAGGGCGACGAGTTCATAGACGTCGAAGACGAGCGACAGCAGCTGGCTCGTCACGAGACTGGCGAAGACGAGAATGGGCATCATGAAGAGCGCGATCTGCAAGCTCGATCCATAGGCGAATTTTCGACTCAAGTCCATGCGGTCCCGAGGCGCTCCCTCCACCGCGACGACCTGCTCCGCCACCTGTCCGACGAGTGGGACCAGCACGACTCCGAGGAGGAACTCGGAGGTGCCAGTCGCTTCGACGACCGGCTCGGCCGAGCCGACGGGAACCTCGCTCATGACCACGATGCCGATCGTTGCACCGGCCCAGACGCGGGCTGCTCGCTGCAGTGACCACGCAGTGTGCCCATGCTCGGGAATCCTTCTGGAAGGCGGAGAGTGGCGACCCAAGAGAGGGCGTAAATCCCGACGAGGACGAGGGCGAGAGCGACGCTCTTCTCGAGCAGTCCCCTGCCCAGCGGGCTGGTGTGCGCCGCTGCTTCCTCTGTTGCTCGACCGAGCAGGG
>DAOTYK010000036.1:0-2281 GCA_034434855.1 Thermomicrobium sp. | reverse complement strand
TGGCGGCTGATCGCCCAACGTGAACTCGACCAAGACGGTTGCAGGACGCAGGCGCTCCTCGACTTCTACCCAAGAAAGCGGCTGCTCGCTGGCACGGGGCGCCGTTGGCGTCGGTGTCGGCTGGTTGCGGAAGGGGAGGCTGCGGCAGGCAGTGACGAGCAGGAGGAGCACGAGCAGGAGCTGAGCGGAAATCGCCGCTACCCGCCGCGCTCGGTTCGTCTGTTGGCTCGTCCGCGTCATCGCTGCAGCCTGCCCTGCCACGCGATCGGGTGCCGTGATGGCCCGATGATGGCAGAAGGCGAGTCGCGTGGCAAGCAATGGACTGCGCTCCTGCCACCGGCGTTCGCACCACCAGTCGATACCGAGGTGCCACGCATCCGATCTAGCCACAGCGCGAACAGGAGAAGTCTCCGCACGCAGTTCATCCGATGACCCGGTGGCCCTCTCGGTGGGAGCTGTCGCTGCCGATCTTCCTTAGGAGGACGGCGAATCCTGTTGCTCGACCTGGAGGGTGTCGCGATGATACCTGAGGAAACCAGGCACGTGCGGATGCAAACACGGCATGGACGTACACGGCCATCCGCGCGATCGAGGAAACCAGGCACGTGCGGATGCAAAACCTGGACGATCTCGAAGACCGCGCCAGCGACACGGCGCATGAGTTCCTGGAACGGTTGCGAGCGTTCTTCGAGGCGGGAATCTCCTCGTTCAGTCGCCCGATCGTCCTGCAGGGAGGCGATCCGGTGGGCAGCCGAGTAGCGCGGGCGCTCGATGGGTTGGCGAGTGATCTCAAAGCGACGCTGCGGGTACTCGAGGCAACGGTGCGCCGGTCGGCGATCGGGGTGGCGCGGAGCGCGCTGCGCATCCAAGCGGTAACCAAGGCGATCGATCAGACGCGCCAGCAGGCAGACGCCGTAGCGCACGCGTTGCGGGAGATACATGGAGGGGTAGAGGAACTGGCCACCGCGGCAGGAAACGCGGCGGCAGCTGCGCAGGCCGTCGAGGAGCAGTCCGGGCGCGGTCTACGCACCAGCGAGCTGGCTGAGCAGGAAGTGGTCGCACTCCAGACGCACCTGCAAGAGGCGGCAGAGCGGTTGCAAGCGCTGCTCGGGGACGTGGCGCAGATCACGCGGGTGAGCGAAGTCATCGCGACGATCGCCAAGCAGACGAACCTCCTGGCGCTGAATGCCGCGATCGAAGCGGCGCGAGCCGGCGAGCAGGGGCGCGGTTTCGCGGTCGTGGCGGAGGAGGTGCGCAAGCTGGCCGAGCATGCAGCGACTCAGACGCGCGAGATCCGTGCACTGACGGAGAGAGTCGCTGCCCAGCTCACGCCAGCCCGTGAGGTGCTCCGTCGGAGCGTCGAGTCCGCTGAGGCTGCGGCAACCGCGACGGTCGAGGTCCGAACGGCCCTTCGAGCCACGAGCGAGCTCGCAGCTCGAGCAGCGCAAGCAGTCGACGCGATCGCCCGCGTCGTTCATGAGCAAACGACCGCTCTCGAGCGCGCGGCTGCCTCGCTCGGGGACATCGTCGAGAGCATCAGAACGATCGAACAGCAGGCCCAGCGGATCGCTGAGGAAACGTTCGCGCTCGCGCACGTGGCTTCCGATGCCTACGAACAGCTCGCCAAAGTCGATACCGGTACTATGTTCCATCGGGCTCTCGCCGCGTGCCGAGAACTCGCCGAGCGCTGCCAACGCGTCTTCGAGCGAGCGATCGACGAGCGGCGCGTACGCCTGGAAGACCTCCTCGAACTCCGGTACACCGAGATCAAAGGGCCAGCGATCCGTTCGCTGGCCCGTCTCTTCGACGTGAGCCGGGTACCACCGGAGGGATTCCAGCCCCCCAAGTACAGCACGGCATACGATGCTGCGGTCGATCTGGAGCTGTCGGAGGAGATGGAGGCGACCCTGCGCAAGGAACCGCGCTTGGTCTTCGCGCTCCCCATCGATCTGAACACCTATGCGCCGATGCACAACCGGGCCTTTTGCCAGGACTGGACCGGCATTCCGGAGCGGGATCTCGCCGGCAATCGGGTCAAGCGGTTCTTCTGGGATCAGCGAGTGCTGGTGCGTGGAGCGCGCGTCGGGCTCGGCGCAGCGGCCGAGCGGTTACCGAATATGGCCTCGCGCGCGGACTTCATCCGGGCAGGCTGTGATCTGCGCGAATCTCCACAGCAGCGGTCGCAGTTTCTGGTCCAGACCTATGCGCGCGATACCGGGGAAGTGATGACGGTCATGACCGTACCCCTCTTCGTCAAAGGGCATCGTTGGGGTGCAGCGCT
>DAOTYK010000035.1:0-4622 GCA_034434855.1 Thermomicrobium sp. | reverse complement strand
CTGGAGGGAACACTGGCGCTCCAGACCAGCGGAGACGAGCTCCACCTGGCGCGCGGCGAGACCGCGCTCGTGCCGGCTGCCGTCGCATCGTGCGCCTTGACCGGGCCGTCGACCGTGCTCGCGGCCAGCATACCCAATCTTCAGCATGACGTCGTCCTACCCCTCCGTGCTGCCGGCTACGAGCACGCCGCGATCGCCCAGCTCGCCGGTGACACCGGCGACCTCGCGCGTGCGTTGGCAGCGAGCGAACCAGACCAGCCCAACTCGTAGTCCTGGTCTGCCAGCGACGATCGAGGCCCGTTCACCGGAGATCAGCGAGTCAAGGAGGCGGGGCGAGCCGCCGACCGACCGTGCCGCCAGCTCGCTCGGACGGGGGTGATGGATGCTCAGCCACCGCTCCCGCGTGCAGACGACGCCAACCGCGCGAGTATCATCATCGTGACTGTCACGGAAGAGGGTAACGTGTACGGCGCATTTCACATTTTTGTAATATTGTGAACGCGAGCTGATGGTATACACTGTTGTTGGCGCGACGCACTCTCGTCCGTCAGTGAGCACCACGGGGCTGCGCAACGTTTCGGGGAGATCGGTGTCGTCGAAAGGGGGATACGATGCCGGAACTCGAACTGGATGAGTATGCTCGCCCGGAGACCGCGATCGCAGTCGCCGCGACTGCGCTGCTCCTCTCGCCACGCGTCCGCCGGGCCGTTCGCCGGGGACTCGTCTATGCGGTCGCTGGTGGCTTGACCGCCCTCGCCGGTGGGCAGGCCATTCTGCGGGGAGCACGCGACGGCTTCGCAGCGGCGCGCCAACGGCTGCGACCGCAAGGGTCGATCGTCCAACCCAACTGACCGGGGGCGACCGATGAACGAACAGGAACGAGACGAGCAGGCTCGAGAGGCCCGCTCGCCCGACGATGCCGCAACAGCGGCGCGCGGCGAAGCCGAAGCGAGCGAGCCCGTCTCCCCGGAGCGTGACGGACACCCCCGGCGCACGCGCGCCGGTGAGTCCAGTGCGCTGGGCAGCACCCGGGCACGGCGGGAGACTCCGCGCGAACGCGCGACGAGCACCACCGAACCGTCGACGCAGGTCACCGAGCCGGTGGCACCCGCGGTTCCGCCGGCGGTCGTCCACGCCGAACAGCTGGTGGATGCCGCTTTGCTCTGGGCCGCCTCGCTGGGCACGGTGGTCAGTCACCGTCTCTTGAAGACGCTCGCGCGTACCAAGGAGGAGCTGGAGGACGTCTTGGCCGAGGCGGAAGCGCTCCGCCAGGCGTGGCAGCGCGGGCAACAGTCCGCTGATCGATCGCGCCGGTCCACGGACCTGTAGTCGGGATAACGCGTCAGCGCAATGAACCGAACGCGCATTCGGGTACTGCACCAGTTACCCGGACGGGTGCGTTTGTCGCTCGATCCGTACCCGCCGGATGATGCGCTCGCACGGGTGCGCCGCCTTCCCGGTATCCTCGGGGCCACCGGGCACTCCCTGACGGGCACCTGGCTGTTGCGCGTCGATCCCGCGCGGTGGAGCACCGAGGCACTCCTGGAGGACATTGCGCAGCACCTCGACCAGTCCGATCGCGCAGCGAGCGCCGGCGCGGCGCCCAGCGAGCCACCCGTCGACGCCAGAAGCCCACGCGCGACGAGCGTGCGCATCGAGCACGCGGTGACGCGGCAGGTGGGAGGGGTCAGCCGGCGGCGACTCCGCCTGGCAGTGCCTGGTCTGGAAGGGAACCCGCACGTCGCCCAGCTGATCGAGGACGCACTCGCTCGCCTCGGGGCGGCAGTCGTGCGGGCCAGTGCCTTGACCGGACGCGTCCTCGTCGAGCTCGACGAGGACATCGATCCGAGCGACGTCATCGCCAGCATCGCCGGGCTCGATCTGCCCGAACTCCCGCCCAGCGCGCGGCGCGTCATTTCCCCTTTCGACCGGGACCTCCTGACCTACGGGATCGTCCGCTCGGCTGGTACGGCACTCGCGCTCGGGCTCCTCGTCGCCCGCCAGTTGCTCGGTCGACCAGCCGCCCTGACCACGAGCTCAGCGCCGGCATTGATCGCCGACGGGTTGACGGTACTCCGCGGCTTTCCGGCGCTGCGCGAGGGAATGCGGCGGCTCCTCACCCCGATCGGGGCGGACATCGCGACCAGTTCGCTCGGGATCGTCACGCAAGCGCTCGCTGGCCAGCGGATCGGTCTCTTGGTGAGCTTCCTGGAAGCGCTCCGCCTGCTGACGGTGCTCTTGCCTTGGCAGCGCGCGTGGCAGCGCTACGAGCGACAGCTGGCGGAGAGCAGTCTTCCACATCCAGGATCGACGGCGCGCGTCAGCTCCGGAGCGCGCCTCCCACTGCCGGCCGAGCTCGCGGATGGCGAACTCCTCACGCTCTCGCCGGCAGGTACGGTCGAGCACCGGACACGAGGACAGACCGTCGCAGCGGGCTCGCTCGTCCTGCACGGTCAGGCGACCATCCGGTACGGAGCCATCCATCCGGCCGCACCTGGGCGACCGCGCCCGACGCCGGTGCCGGAGCTCACACGCCGCTACCTCGACTTCATCGCGCCGCTCGCCCTGGGAGCGGCCGCCGTCAACGGCCTGCGCGCTGGATCGCTGGCGGCTGCGGGCCGCGCGCTCGTCCTACTCAATGCCCGCCCGGCCTTGATCGGTACCGAGATGGCCGACCTCGGCGCTGTGGCCCGTGCCTTGCGGGCCGGCGCGCTCGTGACACGCCTCGCCCCCGGTCGGCGCCTCGTCCGTCCCTCGGTGATCGTCCTCGATCACCCGCTGCTGCTCAGCGACGGCTTCGAACTCGACACCGCGATCCCGCTCGACGACGCGCTCTCGCTCGACGAGCTCCTCGAGTGCAGCGCGCGTCTCGCCATCGAGCAACGCCTGCCCTTCGCCAGCGCCTTCCCGTTACCGAACAATGGTCGTCGCAACGGGTCCCGCGACTGGCGGCGCTTCGAGTTGGTGGGTGCGAACGGCGGAGCTCACCCGGTCGTCGAGAAGCTCCTCGAGCGCGGCAGCCTGCCGGTGCTGCTCTGCGAGCGCGGCCGCGACCGCCTGGTCGGGGTCATCGGGCTGCGACCGCGTCTGTCGACGGCGGGTCGCGAGCTCGTGAGCCGCTGCCGCGAGCGCGGGATCCGCGTCCTCGTCCGCGCCGCGCCGGAGACGCGTCTGGCGTGGCTGGAAACGGTCGGCGTCGAACTCCTGGCAGACGACGATCCTGCCAGCGCGATCGCCGAACTCCAGCGCGCCGGCCAGCGCGTGTTCTACGTGGCCGATCACCTGGCCCACCCGAGTGCGTTCCGCGAGGCGGACCTCGCGATCGGTCTGCAACCGAACGGTGTGGTGCTCGACTATCCGGTCGACGTCCTGGCGAGCGACCTGACGGCCGTCACCACGCTCATCGACGTCGGTACGCGCCGCGATCGGGCCGTCCGCGACACGACGCTCGTCGCGCTGGCCAGCAACCTGGCGGCACTGGCGCTCGGTTTCGGCCTCCCGCTCTCGCCGACGCTCGCCGCGATCCTCTTGGGCGGCTCCGCCCTGCTCGCCATCGTGATCAGCTGGATCCGCTTGTGGGGGCAACCCCCATCCAGCGCCGCTCCGGTCTACGTCGACCCGGAGCCGGAGCGCTGGGGCGAGCGCGCACCGGACGAGCTGTTCCGCGAGCTCGCCACCGGTCCGGACGGACTACCGGCCAGCGAGGCAGCGCGTCGACTGGCCATCGAGCCGAGCGAACCCCAGCTCAACCCGTGGGTCCAGGCCACGCTCGAGCAGCTCAGCTCACCGCTCGTCGCCATCATGGCGGCCGGCGCTGCCCTCTCGCTGGCCGTCAATGCCCCGCTCGACGTCTTGATCATCATCGGGACGATCGCCGTCAACACGCTTCTCGGCACGTGGCAAGACGTGCGGGTCGCCCGCGCGACGAGCGAGCTGGCCAGGCTGACGGAGACGGAGGCACGTGTCCGGCGCGAGGGTCGCGAGCAGGTCATCCGGGCCAGCGAACTCGTTCCCGGCGACATCATTCTGCTGCGCTTCGGCGACCTCGTGCCGGCCGATGCCCGCCTGATCGAGACCAACAAGTTCACCGTCGACGAGTCGGCCTTGACCGGCGAGTCGATTCCGGTCCAGAAGGACGCTGCCGCGCGCGACGAGCGGGCGGTCGTCCTGGCCGGCAGCGCCGTCGTCTCCGGTACAGCGGTCGCCGTCGTGGTCGCGACCGGTTCCCGGACGCGCTTGGGAGCGCTCCGTCGCTCGCTGGAACTGAGCGCGGAGCACCGGGATCATCTCACCGAGCGACTCGCCCAGTACACGCGTCTTTCTTTGCCGATCTCCTTCGCGACCGCCGCCGCCGTCACCCTGAGCGGCATCCTGCGCGGGCTGCCTCCCGCCGCACAACTGGGTCTCGGTGCCAGCTTGGCGATCGCCGCCGTTCCGGAAGGGCTGCCGCTCCTCTCGCGCGTCGCCCAGGCCGCGACGGCTCGCCGGCTCGCGCGGAACGGCATCGTCGTGCGCCGGCTCTCGGCGGTCGAAGCGCTCGGCCGCGTCAGCATCGTCTGCGTCGACAAGACCGGCACGCTGACGGCGGGCAAACTCTCGGTGACCCATATCTTGACCAGCGC
>DAOTYK010000034.1:0-3847 GCA_034434855.1 Thermomicrobium sp. | reverse complement strand
GCGCCCGTTGCTCAACTCGATCATCACGAGTACATCGGACAGCTCGATGTGGATCGCTTGCGGGAACTCGTTGAGGAACTGCGAACGCGCCGAGTGGCAGGGGGAAACGATGGGACGCTTGAGTGATCGGGCGGCGTTCGAGCAGTACGCTGCGAAGGCCCGTGCACGGTGGGACCGGCTCTGGTCGGGAGACCAATGGGTGATTTCGGTGGGGATAAGCGGATGCAGTATCGCGAAAGGGGCGCTGGAGACGTACCGGCATCTGTCGCTGCACCTCTCCCAGGGACATATCCCTTTTGTGCTCCGGCAGGTCGGCTGTGCCGGCTGGTGCTTCGCTGAGCCGTTCGTCGAAGTCAGACTCCCTGGACACCCGCCGATCGTCTACGGCTGGATGACGACAGACCGCGTCCCGGAGCTGCTGGACGCGCTCCGTCGCGGCGATCTCCGGCCAGACTGGGCACTCGGTGTACGAGCTGCCGAGGCTTGGGAGGGAATCCCGCCGGTCATCGAGCATCCGTTTCTCCGACGTCAGCGCCGGCTGTTGCTCGAGCATGCGGGCATCATCGATCCAGAATCGATCGAGGACTATATAGCGATCGGTGGCTACCGCGCTTTTCTCAAGGCGCTGTTCGAGATGACGCCGGAGGAAGTCATCGCCGAAGTCAAGGCGTCTAACCTGCGTGGCCGGGGTGGAGCCGGGTTCCCGACCGGAATCAAATGGGAAAGCGGGCGTCGCACACCGGCGCGACCAAAGTATGTGGTCGTCAACAGTCATGAGGGAGAACCGAACGTCTTCAAAGATCGGCGCCTCCTCGAATCGAACCCGCATCTCGTCCTGGAGGGCTTGCTGATCGGCTGTTACGCCCTCGAGACACCCTACGGTTACAACTACATCGGCGGCGAACATGCCCTTGCGCTTCAGCGATTCCAGCGTGCCGTCGAGCAAGCGTACGAATTGGGTTTGCTCGGTGACGACATTTTGGGAAGCGGCTTTTCCTGCCACGTGCGCGTCCGCACCGGAGGTGGTGCGTACATCTGTGGCGAAGGTTCAGCCTTGATGTATGCGATCATGGGCCAGCGGGGGCAGCCGCGAACCAAGCCACCCCGCTCCGTGGAAGAAGGACTCTGGCGTCGCCCGACTGTGTTGAACAATACCGAAACGTTCGCCTCGATTCCAGCGATCATCCAGAATGGTGGCTCGTGGTACGCCTCCTTGGGCACCAAGGAAAGTGCTGGAACCAAACTCGTCACCATGCAGGGACCGGTCAAGTATCTCGGCGTGGCCGAGATCGAGTTCGGTCTCTCGATGCGTGAACTCGTTTTCGAAGTGTTCGGCGGTCTGCGCGAGGGCTATCACTTCAAGGGAATCCAGACTGGCGGTGTGTCAGCGGGTCCTCTGCGCGAGGATGAGTTGGACGTGCCCATCGACTTCGAGGCACTCACGCCGCTTGGAGCGATGGTCGGTTCTGGTGGATTCGTCGCTTTCGACGAGTCGGTCTGTGCGGTCGATTTCGCGCGCTATCTCGTCGCGTTCAGTCGTTACGAGTCGTGTGGCAAGTGCACGCCCTGCCGGCTCGGAACACCAGCGTTGGTCGAAATCTTGGATCGCATCCGGCATGGATTCGGCCGACCCGAGGATTTGGACATCATCCAGTATGCAAGCAAGCACATCATTGAGCTTTCCTTGTGCGGTCTCGGCCAAGTTGCACCGATGCCGCTGCTCGGTATACTGGAGCGGTTCCGAGACGAGTTCATCGAACATATCACCGAGCGACGCTGCCGCGCAGGAGTTTGCCCGATCGCGGCAAGAGAACCGCTCGGCGTAGGAGGCTGATCCATTCTTCGCTGAGTCCCAGATCATCGCAGATGGCGGCGTACGTGCTTCTTGCGCGTCTCACAACGAGATCGTGAGCCCACGCCCTCTCGCAACAGCCTGGCCGACGGCTTCGGCGGCGACTGCCAAATCCTGAACGGCGTTACCCACAGATTTGAAAAGGGTGATTTGCTCGGGCGATGTCCGGCCTGGCCTCTGCCCGGCGACGATCTGACCGAGTTCGGTCCGAATATGCTCTTCGTCGATGAGCCCGGCGCGAAGTGGCTTGATCAGGTCACCTGCCTCGGCGAGCGCCGCGCTCAGCGCGTCGACCACTACGTAAGCCCGAGCCACTGTCTCCGGTGGGATCTCCTGCATCTCGGGAGTGAAGGCGCCGATGGCGTTGATATGGACGCCTGCTGGTAGGAGTTCGTCGGGGAAAAGTGGTTCCCGAGCTGTCGTGGCGGTACAGATAACGTCGACGCGGGGCAAGACCGTGAGCGGATCTTGGATCGGAATGACTTCGGCTGAACAGTCAGGCATGAGCTGGCGAAGACGGTCACCGAAGGTTGCAGCAGCTTCATGGTTGCGATCGTACACATAGACTTTTCGAATCGGTCGAACAGTCAAAACCGCCCATGCCTGCGTCGGCCCCTGTGCTCCAGCGCCGATGATGAGAAGCGTTTCGGCGTCGTGGCGGGCCAGTAGGTCGGTAGCGGCTCCGGAGGCGGCTCCGGTACGGAGAGCAGTGAGATAGGTGCCGTCGAGCAACGCGCTCGGTTCGCCCGTGATCGGGTTGACGGTGAGGACCGCAGCGTGAATGGTCGGCTTGCCATGCAGGCGCGGGTTGTCCGGAAAAACCGAGACGACCTTCAGGCCGAGTCCACCGGTCGAGGGGACGAAAGCTGGCATGAAGAGGACGGTACCGTTGTGTTGCGCAACCTCGAGCGGTGTCCGCAGCGGTGACTGTGCTCGACCGAGTGAGAGATCGCGAAAGGCCTGCTTGACGAGTTCGATCGCTCTCGACATCGGCACGAGTTCTTGCACGTCGCGTCGCGTCAACACCAGCATCGTCAATCGTCCCTCCGGAACAACTGCACTCAGTCGGCCGCAGTGTACCACGAGAGCGTTTTGGCGATGCATGTTGGACCAAAAGTAACAATCGACTCGACTGTCTGGGCCCCGTTGCCTTGACGGCGCGGCCGCAGTTGTGGCAGAATGCGAGTGTGACAAACGAAGAACGGTCCCCGATAGCTCAACGGTAGAGCAGGCGGCTGTTAACCGCAAGGTTGCAGGTTCGAATCCTGCTCGGGGAGCTGGACGACGGAGCCACCCATAGGGGTGGCTTCCCTTGTTCGATGCCGTTTCATGCTCCTGTGCGGGGTGCCTTCTCGCGGTCAGTCGGCGTTTCGAGTGTCGGCGCAGGGGAGGAGTTCCGGCTGTGTGTCATGAGGGATAGAATGCGGGCAGGTCGAGTCGGGATCGTGGATACGAAGAGAGAGGGCTGAGCGTGCGAGTAGTCGTAACGAGGCGGATCCCCGAGGCTGGACTGGGTGTTCTCGAGCGAGCTGGCGTAGAGTACCGCATTTGGCCTGGAGACCTTCCACCGAGTCGAGAGGAACTGATCGAGTTCGCGCGTGGTGCCGATGGACTGTTGACGCTTTTGACGGAACGCATCGACGAAGCGCTGCTCGACGCCTTACCGACCGTCAAAGTCGTGAGCAATATGGCGGTAGGCTTCGACAATATCGACGTCGATGCGTGCACGAGAAAGGGTGTCGTCGTCTGCATTACGCCGGACGTTTTGACGGAAACAACAGCCGACTTTACCTGGGCGCTGATGCTTGCCGTCGCACGGCGCGTCTGCGCGGCGGCTGAGAGCGTTCGAGCCGGTACCTGGAGGACGTGGGAACCACTCGGCTTCCTCGGGCGCGATCTCTCGGGTGCAACGCTGGGGATCGTCGGTTTCGGGCGGATCGGCCGTGCAGTTGCCCGTCGAGCCCGCGGATTCGGCATGCGGGTGTTGTACACGGA
>DAOTYK010000033.1:0-5857 GCA_034434855.1 Thermomicrobium sp. | reverse complement strand
CGCGGGCGCCGTAAGCATAGGCGACCGTCCGCCGGGACGGTCTCCTGGCGAAAGGGTACCGGCCGCTCGCCGAACGCGTCAACGCAGTGTTGCTCGTGCACACGACCCGGCTAGAACGTGAAGACGAACGATCGACGGTGTCCCTTCCAGCGAGCAGGTGCTCAGCACTGCCCCAACCTTGGCAGACGTCGAGGGGACTCCACCGTGCGGAAGTCGTGCGAGCGCACCTGCCGGCCGGTCGAGTCCCCTCGAGTCAGCTCAGCTGACTGTTCGACGGCACGAGGCGACTCGTCACCGCAGCTCGCTCTCCCCCGCAGCGCGGTCCCTGCGGCGCGTCGAGCGTTCTTCCGTCTCGCACCCGCCATCCCGGGCGCGGACGAGCCGGTCGGTCATCGGGTGGCCTCGGCAGTTTCCGGAGTCCGGGAAGGCCGCCCAAGCCACCAACTCCCGGCTACCGCTACCACCACCGCTGCCAGCGCGAGCGCCCAGCGCAGCCAGAGCGAGATCCCCCGCAACTCCGTATCCGAGACCGGCCCGTGCCGAATCCCGTGCCACAGGGAAACTGCGATCAGCCAAGTCACCAGCAGCTCGTAGGCCCAGTCGCGTTTGCGGAATTGCCGAAAACGCCGCGCCACCCAGCGCACGTGAACGACCGACGGGAGCACGAGGCTGCCGAAAGAGCAGATGGCGGAGTGGACCGCATAACACTGCGTCCCGTTTTCCTCCACTGCAACGCTCTACTCACGGTCCCCAGGGCGGATCGTTCCAAGACCAATTGCATCACCACACGCGGGAACTGGATACACTGCTGGCCCACACGATGAGCAGGTAGAAGGTACCAACGAGATTGCCGAAGCGACATGGCCAATCCAAAGACGACGAGCCCCCCGTATCGCTCCGCCAGTAGCGAAGTGGCCAACAAGGTACCGCGCTTGACGACGTGGTCGCACCATCCCTCGCTGCCCGACTGCATGGACATCCTCAGCTCGGTCGACCCCACCGCGGGTCATAGAGCCTTCCCCACAGCCAACGATACCCAGACGTCGCTCACAACAACTCGTCTACGCAATCAGGCACTAAGGACGAGCGCTTCCTTCTACACCCCTTTTCCAGTTCGGCACCCAGTCCACTACCAGCCACAACGGTGTCGCGAGCATCATCGTGATGTACATGCCCAGCTCCACCCAGTCGAGCCACCCTCGTAACTGAAAAAGGGATCGCGTGAAGTCTTGCTTCCATCCGAACCAGAAGAAACAACAGAGCCACACGGCCGACGTGACCACAGCCCACAGCATCCGCCGCGCGCGGACCGCCCGTACCAGGAGCATGCCCAGAAAGACAACCCTAACGCCCCAGACGAATATCAGCACGAACGAGCCGAACCCTATCACGACCCCCTATGCTCCCCAAGGCGGCGACTCAGGACAGCAAGTCCAGCAAAAGCGACAGGCCCGAAAAACCTTGAAGGGACACCAGACAAGCAGACAGGCGAGGCAGGCGGCACACGCCTGGATGGTCCGGAACCACGCACAGGGCGTGCAAGAGATCACACAACCGCCACATCCATTTTCGATTTCGCGCAGATCGACCCCGCAGCAGCGCTGGCAGAGCAACCAGCCCGGCGGGCAACTCGCCGGACCGAAACTGCCCCCGGCAGCACCCGCCGGATACTGCACCACTCCACCCGCACTGACTGCCCGCAGCTCGGCGACCTCCCCGATCACGCGATAGCGCAGCGCCTCCACTCGCCCTGCGTCGTCCCGGTACGCCACCACAACCTCGTCGTCGGGCAGCTGCCCCGCCAGCGCCCACAGTGTCCGCCCGTCGGCCAGCCGGTGCTCGGCCGCTTGCACCTCGGCCAGCTGCCCCGCACCGAGCACTGCCGGGACATCCGGCCCGGCCAGCAGCTCCTCGCGGAGCTTCTGCGTCGCGCCAGCAGCGACCACGGTCGTCTCGACCGGCTCGACGGCCCACCGGGGTCGCGCCTCCCCTGCTCCCTGCTCCTGTGCTGCCACTGGTCGCGTCATCCCCCGCCAACGAGCCGGGCCAGCACCGTGCTCGCTCCCGACCGTCGTCGCGGTGCGCGCTGCCACGTCCGCTCCTTCTCCGGTTGTCCGTCATCCCAAGTGTCGGCCCGCACGGGTGACCGAAACCAGTCCCCTTCCTTTCGGTGGACAGCGCTGTCCACCGAGAGTGCATCCCGCTGTCCTCCACCCCCTCAGCGGGGCTGCAGCCCCTGCCGGCGCGCTGCCTCCGGGACATATCGAACCGGCGTCTGGCCGCGTTTGTCCGGCATCCAACCGTCCTTACGCTCGGTATCGTTCTCTCCCGGCGCAGTTAGGGGCACGGTCACCTCCTGGTGCGCGTCGATCGGTTCGATGCCTGGCTGCACCGCAAGACGAGTCGGTCGCGCCGTACGGCCCGGAGCACGATGAAAATCGAGAGTAGCATGACGGGAAGCGCTCCGAGCGAGAAAGAGAAGACCGGAAACGAATCCAACGAGTGGAACAGGAAACGTGTCACCGGCTCGATCGCAAAAGCAGCGAGTCCTGGGAGCAGCAACAGGAGCACGACGAACTGTTGCGCGACGGCGGTCGATTCTGCCCACGCTGAGATGCTCACCTGAAGGGCCATGACGGTGAGCGAGCCGCTCGCCGCGAAGACCAGCGACATCAGCAATCCTCGGAGCGGCACGGGCTGCCCGGCTAAAGCAGCGACCCCTGTTGCAGCACTGACCAGCGCAGCGTCGTA
Organism: Thermomicrobium sp.; assembly: GCA_034434855.1. Classification (GTDB taxonomy): domain Bacteria; phylum Chloroflexota; class Chloroflexia; order Thermomicrobiales; family Thermomicrobiaceae; genus Thermomicrobium. The sequence continues at coordinate 3,106 of DAOTYK010000033.1, read as the reverse complement.
CAGCAAACCGACGAGCCAGTACGGCACGACCTTCGCCAGAGCGAGCATCCAATCCGGGACGGGCGCAAGTAGCCAGACCTCGAGCGTTCCGCGCTCGCGCTCCCCAGCGACCGCGCTGGCGAGCAAGCTGGACAGTGCGGCGAAAGGGAACAGGATGAGGACGAAGACCCCGAACCAGGTTTGGAGAAGCAGCGCCACACTTTCCGCAGGGATGATGGGAGCGCTGACGGCGAACAGGAGGAGCGGCATCACGAGAAAGGCCAGAAGCCGCCGCCCACGCTCACGCGCGGCGAAAGTCCGGGCAACCTCCCAGCGGCAGAGTTCCCAAAAGCATGTCAGCATAGGCGTCCTCTCACGCACGGACAAGGAGCGTTCTGAGTGCCTCTTCCAGTTTACGCTCGTCTCCTTCCGGTGTCTTGAGTTCGTCCCTCGTCACGGACGCGATGACCTTGCCGCGTCCCAGAACGACGAAGCGGTCGCAGACGACCAGCGCGTCACCGAGGACGTGCGTCGCGAAGATCACGGTTCGGTCGGGACGTGCCCGCTGCCACTCGCGGAGCCAGGTCAGGAAATCGACGCGCGCGAGCGGATCGAGTTCGTTCGTGACCTCGTCGAGGAGCAAGAGCTTCGGTTCACCGAGGAGTGCGCGCGCCAGGGCAACCCTTTTGCGGAAGCCAGCCGAGAGCGAGCCGCACCACTCGTCGAGGACCTCGTCGAGAGCCAGGATCCGGATCACCTCGCGCAGCTGTGCCTGCCGTCGCTGCCGATCGTGCGGCAACACGAGCCGTGCAACATGTTCAAGGTGATCCCGTGCGCGCATCTCGTCGTAGAGGCCGTCCCGTTCCGGAACGTAGCCGATGAGCCGACGCACCGCGTCCTCTCGCGCCGGTATCTCCATGCCCAGTACGATAGCCCTACCCTGCCCGGGCTTCAGGAGACCGGCGATCAAGCGCAGGAGCGACGTCTTGCCAGCCCCGTTCGGACCGAGGAGTCCGCAGATGCACCCCAGTGGTACCCGCAGGTCGATGGCGTCGAGAATGAGCTTGCCGGGGCAGGCGACCGTGATGGCTTCCAGAACGACTGCCTGGTCTGCTGCGTTACGAGACGACTCCACTGCTCGCTGTTTCCACCACTCTCCGGAACACGTCGCCGTCTTCACCATGGGCGAATGCAGGGCCAGCAGTCACAACCGAGCTGTCGTGAGCACAAGATAATGACACTCGCACACGTTCCCACTGCTGCGCTGCAACAGATCAGGTTGCCAGTGAAGCAGCAAAGGGCGAGGCCGGCGCACACCACGTTCCCGACGAGACAGGCCCGACAGTCGGGACAGCAGTTCGCGCTGGCCTGCAGCACTGGGTCCGCGGTCGGGCCAAGCGACAGACCGAGTTCATCAGGTCTGAGTAGGCGAACAGTGCCACCCTGCTCGACTGCGAACACTGGCACTCCAGCTGGTGAGTCCAGCCACGCGTAAGTGGCGACTCCCTCGAGACACACCAGAGCGATGCGCCGCACAGTGTCAGCGAGAATCGAGCCAGAAAAGGTCTTCTCGTGAACGGCCGCACGGAAACGCACGATCGCATCCGGGCTCCACTTGTGCTCGCTTTCTAGCCACTGAACCAAAGCCGGCACATGAGCAAAACACTCGATCGTCTGGCCGCTGGCTACTCGCTCGACGGTGAGGACGTTCAGCCGGAATGGTGGTGGTGCTGCCTCTGCCTGCTGCGGCTCGATCGCCACATTGCCGCTCACCAGGAGCCCGAGCGCCGTGCCGAGCCCCGCCAAGCGCCGCAACACGCGCCGCCGCGTCAGCACTCGCCCGACCGCCACCGGACTCGAGAGTGTCCCCAGTTCGCTCGCCAGCGCCAGCCCCCGCTGTACCCCGAGCAGCCGCACCAGCTGGAGCACCGGCCGCCGCCCGGTCAGCGCCCGGACCGCTTCCGCCCCCTCCACCGCAAACAACACCGGTTCCCACAGCGCATCCGCCCCCACGAGCCGCTCCCGCCAGGCCGCCACCTCTGGCTCGCGCAAGCTCCGCGCTACCAGCCGCCCACCACCCAGCTCCACCACGCGCGGCCAGCGCCCGGCAGCGCCCGCAGGCTCCAGCGTAGGCGAGCACCCACTGCATGCCGCTTCCGCCTACTCTGGCGCCGTCCGTCATTCATCCTGTTGCCACCAGCCCGGGTACGCTTGCCAGTCACCTTTGGACGACAGCACTGTCATCCGGAGCGCGCTTCCTCTGTTCCGCTCGCTCAGGGGGCGAGCAACCCACGCCGGCGGGCTGCCTCGACCACCGCGCCCCGCCCCGGCGGGACCCCGAGCTTGTGGGCCAACCGCCGCACCCGCGCCTTGACGGTCGCCGGGGTCACCCCCAGTCGGTCAGCGATCGCTGCGTAGGTGAGCTCCCACTGGGCCAGGAGCGGGAGAAGCCGCTGCTCCGCCGGACTCAGGCGTGGACGCCCGAGCTGCTCTCGCCACAGCGCCGCCAGCTGCGCTGCCGCCATCGGCCCAGCGACCAGGAGCGGGCTCTGCGTGAGGAGCGCCAGCACCGCCGGTACCGCTCCTCTGTCCAGGTCGGCCCAGGTCAGGACGCCACGCAGCGACAGTCCAGCATCCAGCAGTGCCCCGAGCAGCTGGGCAGGGAGTGCGCGGGCCAGGAGCACGCTCGGAGCCTGCTGCACCAGCCCAACCAGCGCTGGGTCGAGCCGCTCGCGCAAGAGACCGGCCCCGAGGAAGACGAGGTCGGGCCGCCAGGTCACCCCGAGCTGGGCGGCGGTGGCAGGGTCAGCGGCCAGCTGCACGGCCGTAACCCCCGGACAATCGGCCAGCTGGACAGCCAGTTCCTGCCAGCCGAGCGCGTCGTCCGGGACGAGCAGAATGCGCGCCATCGCCTGCCCCTTCGAGAGAGTCGGTCGGTTGCCCGAACGATACTACCTGCTCTGCCGTTCCGGCAAGCGAGGAAGAACAGCATCGGACGGCTCTCGCCAACTCCCACAGTGCACGGAGCGACCGACGACAGCGCAGGGTGCGCGACGAGGTTCACTCCTCGTCTCGTTCGTGGAGTGTCCGATTCGGTCTCCTCCTGGAAACGAGGGACACTCGTCCC
>DAOTYK010000032.1:0-4126 GCA_034434855.1 Thermomicrobium sp. | reverse complement strand
GGACCGATGGGATCAGCACCACCTCGCCACCCAACGCGCGCACGACCGGAGCCTCGGGAAGCGGTCGCTTGCCGGCCGCAGCGTCTGCCTCGGTCGTCCCATAGTCGCCGCCTTTGACGTAGACGTGGGGACGGACGATCCGCACGACCTCCTCCGCCGTCTCGCCGGGGAAGATCGTGACGTAGTCGACACAGCCCAGGGCCGCCAGGAGCTCAGCCCGCTCCGCTTCCGGAACGAGCGGGCGAGCCGGTCCCTTACGCCGGCGGGTCGAGGCGTCGTCGTTGACCGCGACGATCAGCACGTCGCCCAAGCGGCGCGCGGCCTGGAGATACCGCACATGCCCGATGTGCAGGAGATCGAAATGACCGTTGGTCAGCACGATCCGCTTGCCAGCCCGGTGAAGGTCTTCGCTCAGCTTCTGGAGGAATGGGAACGGGATGACCTGTCCCATCGCGCTACCCCTCGCTCGGTCGCGAGGCGATGACGCCTCGCTCCGAAACAAGAACGCCAAGACCGTTTTACACCAGTGCCACAACGCAGCGCCCGCGCCGGAGAAGACTCCCCCGCGAAAAGGGGACACGATGGCTCGGTACGTCGCTTACCGACTGCTGCGAGCACTGATCACCATTTGGATCGTAGTCACGCTGGTCTTCGTCGGGTTGCGCCTCTCTGGCGATCCAGCACAAGCCCTGCTGGGACCAGAGGCCTCGAGCGAGGCGGTCGCTGCGTTGCGGCGGGCGTGGGGACTGGACGAACCACTCACGGTGCAGTACGTTCGCTATCTTCAGCAACTCGCCCGTGGGGACTTCGGACGCTCGCTCCGCGAGCGTCGCCCGGCGACCACGGTGGTGCACGAGCGGATCCCGGCGACGCTCCAGCTGGCCGGTGCCGCCCTGGCGATCGCCGTGGTCGGCGGTGTCGCGCTCGGCACGGTGGCTGCACTCCGAGCCGGAAGCCTCCTCGACCGCACGATCGTTGCCCTCTCAGCCATCGGGCAGGGGATTCCGAATTTCGTCCTCGGTCTGCTTCTCATCTTGATCTTCGCGTTGTCGCTCGGCTGGTTCCCCACTTCCGGCAATCGCGGAGCCGCGAGCCTGGTACTCCCGGCACTCACCTTGAGCAGCTTCAGTGTCGCCAGCCTCACCCGCTTCACCCGCTCGGCCCTGCTCGAAGTCCTGCGCGCTGATTACGTCCGCACCGCCCATGCCAAAGGGTTGCCCTGGCGCATCGTCCTGATCGACCACCTGGGACGCAATGCCGCGCTGACCCTGGTGACGGTCGTCAGCTTGCAGATCGCGGTCGCGATCGCTGGCGCGGTCGTCACCGAGACCGTCTTCTCCTGGCCGGGAATGGGGCAGCTCCTCGCTCGATCCGCCGAACTGCGCGACTTCCCGGTCGTCCAGTACGGCGTCCTGCTCATCGTGGTCTCGGTGACATCGGTCAACTTCTTGACCGATGTCCTGTACGGCTGGCTCGATCCGCGGGTGCGGTTGGAGGCATGAGGGATGGCCGTTTCGACTTCTCTCCGACGGTCCGGTGCACGGACCCGACTTCCCGCTCCAGCCCGCCGTGCGCGTCGGCGGGGTCGTTGGCCACTGACGACGCTGCTGGCAGTCGCGTGGCTGGTGGGGATCAGCTTTGCCGCCGTGGCCGCCCCGCTCCTGCCACTGCCCGATCCGGCAACCCAGGACTTGCTGGCGCGCCTGCAGCCGCCCGCTGGGTTCGGTGGGACGCTGGCGCATCCTCTCGGAACCGACCAACTCGGCCGCGACCTCGCCAGCCGTATCCTCGCGGGCACGCGTGTCTCCCTTGCGCTGGCGTTGGTGGGCGTCGTCATCAGCGCTGTCGTCGGGACCATTCTCGGTATCGTCGCCGGGTACCGGCGCGGACTCCTCGATCAAGCGATCAGCGTGCTGATCGACGTGCAATTGGCGGTCCCCTTCATCGTGCTGGCGCTGGTCGCCTTGACGCTTTTCGGAACGGGCCTCGTCGTCCTCATCATCTTGCTCGGCTTGAGCGGATGGGAGCAGTATGCCCGGATCGCGCGTGCCAACACGCTCCGCCTGCGCAACGAACTCTTCGTCGTGGCTGCCCGAGCAGTCGGGGCGAGCCCGGCGCGCATTCTCCTGCGCCACATCTTGCCGAACGAGGTCGCTCCGCTCCTCGTCTTGATGACGCTCCATTTGACCAGCCTCGTACTCCTGGAGTCGTCCTTGAGCTTTCTCGGAATCGGCGTGCAGCCTCCGACACCGAGCCTCGGCAACATCCTCGGTGATGCGCGCAATTACCTGCAGATCGCCTGGTGGCTTCCCGTCTTCCCGGGTGCTGTCCTTTTGGCGATCACCCTCTCGTTCAACGAAGTCGGCGACTGGTTGCGCGACGTGACCGATCCGACGACGCGTCGGTGGTGAGTGTGCGGCCAGCGAAAGGAGAGTAGCGTAGCCGAGAACAGCGACGAACCGAGTTGGCACAGGTTTCGGAAACGCAAACGTTCACCGAGCGAAAGGAGCAGTTCGATGGAACGCCGACCCATTCACCACAGTGCATTGCGCGTCACCAGGCGGCAGATCGTCGCCAGTCTCGCCGTTCTGTCCGGCAGCCTGCTCCTCGCCTGCAACACGAGCGAGAGCACGCCGACCGCGACTCCTGCAACGACGCCCGCCAGCGCAGGCCAAGCAACGGCGCAGCCGACGAGCGCGCCTTCTCCCACCGCGGCACCGGTGTCGGTCGCGACCGTGACCGCGGCGCCTCGTCGCGAGCTGCGGATCGGGGTCCAAGGACTGCCGCCCAATCTCGATCCGCATCAACAACTTTCCAACGTGGGAACCCGCGTGACCTATTCGATCTTCGACTACCTGATCCGGCGCGACTTCCTGAGCGGTCCGCAGCCAGGGACCGGGTTCGCGCTCGTCCCCTGGGTCGCCAAGGAGTGGAAGCGGATCGATGACCTCACCGTCGAGTTCACCTTGCGCGACGACGTGACGTTCCACGACGGCAGCAAGTTGACGGCCGAGGACGTGCTCTTCACCTTCGAGCGCTTGCTGAAAGACACTCCCGATCGACTCAAGGAGTCAGCGAGCTACTTCAAGACGGTTGCGGAGATCACGGTTCTCGACAGTAATCGCATCCGCTTCGTCACCAAGAGCCCTGACCCGGTGTTCGAAAAGCGCATCTCGTCCTGGGGCGGATGGCTGATCCCCAAAGCGTATTACGAGCGCGTCGGCATGGACGGCTTTGCCCGGGCACCGATCGGCACCGGACCCTATCGTGTCGCCGAGTTCGTGACCGACGAGCGATTGGTGCTCGAGCCGCACGAGACCTACTTCGGTGGACGCCCGACCGCCTCCCGCATCGTCTTCCAGGTCATCCCGGAGATCCAAGCGCGAGTCGCCGCGCTGCTGTCCGGCGAAGTCGACCTCATCACCAACGTGCCGCCGGACCAGGTACCGGTACTGCAGCGCAGCCAAGGGATCGTCATCCGCAGCATCCCGCTCGCCAACTGTCACGTCCTGCGCTACAACTGCAATCACCCGCTTCTCCAAGACAAACGGTTGCGCCAGGCACTCAACCTCGGTATCGACCGCGAACTCTTGATCAAGACACTCTGGAACAACCAGGCTGTCCGGATGCGCAGTCACCAATTCGAAGACTACGGTCCACTGTACAACGCACAACGTCCCTACACGCCCTATGACCCCGATCGCGCTCGGCAGTTGGTCCGCGAATCCGGTTACGACGGCAGTACGATCCGTTACAACAACAAACCGGGTTACTATACGCTCGGCAACGAGGCCGCCCAAGCGATCGTCGAGATGTGGCGTCAGATCGGCGTCAACGCGGAAGTCCAGCTGATCGACTGGGCTGACCTCCCCAAGGAGGAACGGATGGTCGGTTCGTGGTCCAACTCCAACTACCTCGCCGACCCGGAGGGGGCTTTCTGGCTGCGCTGGGGCCCGGGAACCGCGACCCAGCGCGACTGGTGGACGCCGCAAAATCCCCGCTACAATGAACTCGGCGAGCAACAGCGGCAGACGCTCGACCAGCAGTTCCGTTACCGCGCTTACCAGGAGGCGCTCGACATTTGGGAAGACGAGGCGCCCGGCACCGTTCTCTGGATCCCGATCGA
>DAOTYK010000031.1:0-11152 GCA_034434855.1 Thermomicrobium sp. | reverse complement strand
CCGCCGAGTTCGGGGAGGGAGTCGATGATTTTGGTTTTGAGGCCGCGCATGCCGGCGTAGAAGGCGGCAAACAACCCCACCGGCCCCCCACCGATGATCGTCGTGTCGAAGACGTCGTGCACTGTCATCGTTTCATCACCTCCGCACCAATCGTGGTGCACCTGTTCCGAACACCATCGGTCGGACACAGGTCCCCGCAGGGAACGCACATCGACGATACAGTATAACCTGTTGCGACCGGCGCACGCTATCCGCACGCCAAATGGGCGCTCGGATAGCCGGCAGGACCGGAGGCGGCTCGCTGAAATGGATCGCGTGCGACACCCCAGTCGACCGCAGGAGCAGGTTCGCCGGCCGGGTGATCGGGTCGTGCGGCGGGCTGTCGCACCGCGTGAAGCGGTACGCTTGCCCAAACCTCGGCAGCCACGACGTCCCCGGCCGATCGCGTTCCGGCTGGTTCTCGGCTTTGCCGGTTTGATTTTGACCGGAACACTCCTGTTGAGTCTCCCCTTCGCGGCTGCTGATGGACAGCGTGTCGGGTTGATCGATGCACTCTTCACGGCGACCTCAGCGGTCTGCGTGACCGGGCTCGTGGTCCGCGATACAGCGACGAACTGGAGCGGCTTCGGCCAGGCGGTCATTCTCCTGCTGATCCAACTGGGAGGATTCGGCTTCGCGACCAGTGCGACGCTCCTGCTCGCTTTGCTCGGTGTTCGTCCGACGCTGCGTGATCGCTTGGCTTGCGGGATGAGTTTGGGCGAAGCGGGACCCGGTGGGGTGGTGCGGCTTTTGCGCCGTCTCGCCGTGCTGACGCTGGCGATCGAAGCAGCCGGTGCGATCGCGCTCTTGCCCGCTGCTTTCGCTGCCACTGGTTCGCTCGGGAGCGGCCTTTGGTGGGCGGTGTTTCACAGTGTCTCCGCGTTCAACAATGCGGGTTTCGATGTGGTGGGTGGCTTCCGCTCTCTCGCTCCCTACCAGCGGGAACCGCTCGTGCTGGTACCGGTCGCGATCCTGGTGATCCTCGGGGGCCTGAGCTTCGCGGTGCTTTCCGATGTCGTCCGCGAGCGTCGCTGGGGCCGCTTGACGCTGGACAGCAAGCTGGTCCTCGTGACGACAGCCAGCTTGCTGATCGCCGGAATGCTCTTGCTCCTCGCGTTCGAGTGGAGGAACCCGCGGACCTTGGGAGCGCTCCCGTGGCCGGACAAGGTTCTGAATGCCTTCTTCCATGCGGTCGTGCCGCGCACCGCCGGCTTCAACTCGTTGGATGTCGCGCACATGACCGACGAATCGCTTTTCGTGACGATCGGGCTGATGTTCGTCGGCGGAGCCAGTGGGTCGTTCGCAGGCGGCATCAAGGTGCAGAGTTTCGCGGTCCTGCTCCTCGCTGTGTGGGCGGTTCTCCGGGGCCGCCCGCACGTGGCTGCCTTCGGTCGGGAGGTCGGGAGCGAGTTCGTCTTCCGCGCGATGGCGATCGCCTTGCTCGCTGTGGCACTCGTGTTTTTGGCCAGTTTCGTGATCTCGCTGATCGAGCCGTTCGGGTTGCTCGCGATCTGGTTCGAGACGACCTCGGCCTTTGGGACGGTCGGTTTGAGCATGGGGATCACGCCGCAGTTGCACGACGCGAGCAAGGTGGTACTCGTCGCGACGATGTTCGTCGGGCGACTCGGGCCGCTGACGTTGGCGCTCGCCTTGGCGGAGCGGGCGCGGCCAGAGCCGATCCGCTATGCTCGGACAGCGATCGCACTCGGCTGATTGGGATGATCGCCGTCGCGGCACCCGCCGCTTCCTGGCCTCGTTCTTGCGGGGTTGACGGGTACAGAGAAGGTGCGTAGGCTTCAGGACGCGTCCGGTGCGGAGCGATGACCGGCGCGAGAACGGGCATCCACTGTGGATGGGTCACCTCGGCCAGCGCATCCGAGTCGCCCCCCGTCAGGAGTGCGGCGTCCTGGGGATCGCATCGTCCGCCGCGAACCGTTGCCGAGCGAAGTGATCCGGCTCCGTCTCGTGCCGCGTCGCCGGATCACGCTTCCGCTGCTCGTGGTTCTGTGGCTCATCCTGGGTGGGGCAGTGGCGCTCGGTACGCTGCTGCTGCGCTGGCCGGCGACCTGGCAGTATGTCGAGGGGCCATCGTGGTGGCAAGCGTTTTTCACTGCGCTGTCCGCGACGTGTACGGCTGGCTTCGCTCCCCTGGATGTGGCGACGACCTGGAACCGCTGGGGACAGTTGGTGATCCTGCTGCTCGTCGAGGCTGGCGGCCTGGCCTATGTCGCGATAACGGTCCTCCTGCTGTCAGGGATCGTGCGGCGCACGACCGTCTACGAAGCGCACCACGTACTCGGAATGCGGCTCGGGGAAGAGCAGCTCGGTGAACTCTGGCCGCTCGTCCGTCGCCTGGTGGTCGCGACACTCCTCGTTCAGTTCGCAGGCATGCTGCTCCTCTTGCCCGCGAGTTCGCGGGAACACCAAGACAGTGCTCCCGCCCTGTGGTGGGCGGTGGTGACAGCAGTCACGGCTTTTCACAACGCTGGTTTCGATTTCGAGCCAGGCTTTCGCGGTTCGGCCGCGTACCAGCGCGACTGGGGGGTGGTGCTTCCGGTCGCCATGCTGGTGCTCATCGGTTCGCTCGGCTTCCCGACGCTCTCGGATCTCGCGACGCGGCGCTCTTGGCGTCGGCTCTATCCGGACACGCGACTCGTGCTGGTGACGACCGCGCTTCTGCTTTCGATCGGAACACTGGGGATCTGGTTTCTGGAGCGCTCGAATGCGGCGACACTGGCCGGTGTACCGTGGTATCAACAACTGCTCGACGCCTTTTCGGTGGCGGTGAGCCGGACCGGTGGTCCACGGGTGATCGAGACGCGGATGCTGGGAGAAGAGACGTCGTTCTTGCTCGGGGGGCTGACATTCATCGGTGGGGCGAGCGGCTCGGTCGCTGGTGGAGTGAAAGTCCAGACGTTCAGCTTGCTCCTCCTGGCGATCCTGGCGACGATCCGTGGGCACCAACGAGTCGTCGCTTTTGGTCGCGAGGTGCCGGATCGCCAGGTCTTCCGTGCCCTGTCCATCGCAGTGTTCGCGCTCGCAGTGACGTTCGCTGGGACAGTCTGGCTCGCCTTTCTCGTTCCCTACCCATTGCCGGTCGTCTGGCTGCTGGTCGTGCAGGCTTTCGGCTTGGCGGGCGCAGAGAGCGAGCTGCTTGCTGCATTGGGAACCCCTGGTCAGCTCGTGCTGGCGTTCCTGATCATCCTGGGACGCTTCGGCCCGCTCGGGCTGGCGCTGATTTTCGCAACGCAGGTTCCGCGGGAAACGGTGCATTACGCTCGAGAAACGGTGCGACTCGGCTAGGGGGCTGGGATGCGGAAACAGTTCATGGTGCTCGGTGTTGGTCGATTCGGCAGTGCCGTCGCCATCGAGCTCGAGCGACTCGGGCACGAGGTCTTGGCGATCGATCGATCCGAGCGGGCTATCGAGGCAGTCGCCGACTATGTGACGCACGCGGTCACGGCAGATGTCACTGATCTGGAGGTTCTCCGGACACTCGGGGCTCAGGATTTCGACGCTGCCGTGGTCGCGATCGGGGCGGACGAGCGCTCGAGTATCATGGCGACGGTGCTGCTCAAGAAGCTCGGGGTTCGCTTCGTCCTCGCCAAGGCGCAGAACCAGCTGCACGGCGATATTCTGACGATGGTCGGCGCCGACCGCGTGGTCTATCCGGAGCGCGAGACGGGTATCCGGGTCGCTCATAGTCTGACGATGCCGCTGGCGAAAGATTATTTCGACGTCGGGCCGGGTTATGGCCTCGCCAAAGTGGTGGTCGACCAGCGGATGGCGGGCAGGACACTGGCAGAACTGGATCTGCGAGAGCGGTTCGGGGTCACGCCGCTTTTCCTCCGGCGCGGTGATCGTGTCATCATGAACCCTCACCGCGAGGAACGCTTGCTGGTCGGTGATGAGCTGACGATCGCTGGCCGAGACGAGCAGCTGCAGCAAGTGCTGCTGCTCTAGGGTGAACGGAGGAACGAGCGGTGCGGAAGCCAGGGAAAGGCGAGGCGACGTCATGAAGCTGGCGCGGGTGCTCGTCGATGGGACGCCGACTGCAGTGGTGGTCGAGGACGGGGTGGCCTATGAGGCACACGGTGACTGGTTCGTCGGCGAGCTGCGCCGTGGACGAGAACTCGGGCCCTTCGCAACGTTCACGGTGCTTCCACCGGTCGAGCGGCCGAGCAAGATCGTCGCGGTGGGGCTGAATTATGCAGCGCACGTGACCGAGAACGATCCCAGCCGGAAGATCCCGGACGAGCCGGTGCTGTTTCTCAAGCCACCCAGTGCTTTGCTCGGCCATGGCGGGACGATTCTCCTTCCACCCGGGAACCGGATCGATTACGAGGCAGAACTGTGCCTCGTCATCGGGCGACGGGCACAGCGTGTGCCGGAAGCGTCCGCGCTCGACTATGTGCTCGGGTACACGTGTGGTAACGATGTGAGCCACCGTGACCTGCAATACAAGGATGGGCAGTGGGTGCGGGGAAAGGGGTTCGACACGTTTTGCCCGCTCGGCCCATGGATCGAAACGGAACTCGATCCCCGTGATCTCGTCATCGTCTCGCGTCTGAACGGAGAAGTCCGCCAGAACAGCCGGACGAGCCAGATGCTCTTTCCTCCCGCTTTTCTCGTTTCCTTCATTTCACAGGTCATGACGCTCGAGCCGGGTGATGTGATCATGACGGGGACACCGTACGGGGTCGGTCCCATGGTTCCTGGCGACGTGATCGAGGTGGAGATCGAGGGGATCGGCGTGCTCCGGAACCTGGTCGGTGCGCGCGAAGACCGTCGTTGAGGAGGGTGCGGTGGCCGAGTCACCGGACTGGCTGCGCTTTTTCTCGTTGATCGGCCGCCTGAAGACGCTCCGTCGGCAAGGTTGGATCGATCGTGGTGTGCACGAGCCGGAGTCGGTCGCGGATCACAGCTTCCGGCTGGCGCTCATGGCCTGGGTGCTGGCGCAGGCGCGTCCCGACCTGAATGCCGAGCGTGCAGCGATCATTGCGCTCGTCCACGATGTCGCGGAAGCGATCGCTGGTGACCGGACGCCCTTCGATGCAGCGTTACGCGCGGGAGTTGACCGCGAGCGACTCTTCCGGCAGCGACCACGGTACGATCCGGAGGCAGAAGCGCAGAAGGCAGCAGCCGAGCGTGCGGCGCTGCGCGAGCTCGCAGCACTCCTGCCGCCGTCGGTCGGGCAGTGCCTGCTCGAGGCTTGGGAAGAGTACGAAACGGGTCGTTCCGCCGAAGGGCGCTTCGTGCGTCAGCTGGACAAGGTCGAGACCGTCTGGCAAGCGCTCGAGTATCGGGCACAGCAACCTGAGCTGATCATCGACTCGTTCGTCCTCGGGGCGCTCGAGGAGGTGACCGATTCGGCTCTGCGGGATCTCCTCGCGGCAGCCCTCGCCGCGGCAGGCTGGAGCAGGCCCGAAGGGCGCTGAAGGACGGAGCCGGCTCGCGTGCGGCCCGACGAGAGGAGGGGGCGATGCCGCTGCTGGGCGAGCTCGTGACCATCCTGGCGTTGCTCGCTCTGAACGGCTATCTCGCGGCAGCGGAGATCGCGGTCGTCTCGGTACGCCGGGCGCATCTCCATGCCTTGGCCGAGGAGGGCGACGCTGCTGCTCGGCTCGTGTTGCGACTGCTGGAGCAGCCTTCCCGTCTGCTCGCGACGATTCAGGTCGGTGTGACGCTGGCGACCTTCTTCACCTCGGCGGTCGGGGCCGTCTCGCTGGCCCAGCCGTTGGCGACCGTGCTCACGCGCCTGCCGATCGGCAGAGAGCAGGCCGCGGCGATCGCGCTCATCATGATCACGGTCAGTCTCTCGTTTGCCAGTATCGTGCTCGGTGAGTTGGTTCCCAAGACACTCGCCGTGCAGCACGCTGAACGGTTAGCGCTGCTCAGTGCGCGACCGCTGGCCTGGCTGGCCCGACTCACGGCGCCGATCGTGTGGTTTCTTTCCGGCGCCACGAACGTCGTCCTGCGGGGACTGGGCGTCCGGCATCCTGGCCGTGTCCCGAGCGTGACGCGCGAGGAGTTGTTGACGCTCCTGGACGTGGCGGCGAGCGAAGGTGCGGTGAGTCGCGAGGAAGCCCGCCTCGTCGAGGACGCGTTCGAGTTCGGGGAAATTACCGTGCGGACCGTCATGATTCCGCGCGTCGATATGGTCACTGTGTCCGCCGATGCTCCACTCGAGCAGGCGGTCGAGCAGTTCTTCCGGACCGGGCTGTCGCGCTTACCGGTCGTCGGGGAGTCGCCGGACGACATCCGGGGCGTTCTCTACGTCAAGGATGTCTTTCGCATCGTGTGGCAGCAGCCGGAAGCGAGGACGCAGCCCTGCCACCGCTTTGCGCGTCCAGCCGTTTATGTTCCCGAGCATACGCCAGCCCGACAGGCGTTACGCCTGCTCCGGATGCGTCGCACCAAGATCGCCATCGTGGTCGACGAGTTCGGTGGAGTCGCTGGCTTGGTCACGCTCGAGGATCTGCTCGAGCGGATCGTCGGCGAGATCGCGGACGAGTTCGATCCGGACTACGAGCCATTGCGTGAGATCGCCCCGGGCGTGCTGGAAGTGGATGGGCGCGTCTCGTTGGACGAACTCTTGGATCGGCTGGAGCTGGACGAGGAAGAGCTCGGTGCGGAGTTCGAGGCGGAATCGGTGGGTGGGGTGATCACCGAGTGCTTGGGTCGGTTCCCCGCGGTCGGTGATGTCGTCGCGCTCGGGCCGCTCGAGCTGGAAGTGCGCTCGATGGAGGGTCATCGAGTCCGGCTGGTGCGGGTGACGTACCAGCCGGAGTCGCGTGAGGAAACGGGGTCGGAGGACTGAGACGGTTCCGGTCGAACTCTGATGTCCGACAGGTTGGGGCAACGGATGCCCTGCTCGTGGCCGGTTCCCGACGAGTGCTTCTCCCCCGCTCGGCCGTCGCGGTGCGGCTCCGCGTGACCGGAAAGTGTGAAGGGTGCGAGACTGGAGACACCGACTGAGCGCGGGCAGCGGGTTGGTTGCGCGCGATCCGATCGAGCGTCATTGCGAGAAGGGTTGCGGCGTCCGGCGGTGGGGCGGAAGGACGCGATCGAATAGCGTTGCCGGCAAGCCGAGGCGTCTTCCAGCGTGCCGACTGGTTGAATTCGCCGGTGACGTGCCATGTTCTTCCTGAGTGGTCGCTGCTTCGAGTTGCCGACCGAGGGTCGCGTCTGGTGTGGAGTCTCTCGTGCTGCTACACTGCAAGTATCGATCGGCGGTTCGATCGAGTGCCGACCCGGCGAGGTGAGTTGTGCAGCAGCCCGGACGGACGATCGTCGGTATTGCGCTCGCCCTGCTCGTGCTCGTCGTCGTGACCACGGTCCTCGTGCTGCTCGTCGAGCGCCGAGGTCCTCCACAGTATCCGCCGGACTCACCGGAAGCAACGGTCATGACGTACGTCGAAGCCCTGCGCCGCAATGACCACGATCAGGTGCTCGCTTCGCTTTCGAGCGGAGCCCGACGTGTCCTGGAGCAGCGCGAACGGATCGATCCCTACTACGATTTCAAAGCCGAGCTCCGCGGTGCGAGCGAAAACTTGCAGACGGCTCGCGTGCGGATCGACGGAGTCGAGATTCGCGGCGAACGGGCCATGGTGACGCTGTCGATCGAGCGGACTGGTGCAGGACTCCAGCCGGGTTTTCCGTTTCCCATCGTCGATGGTGGTTCCTCCTCCTATCAGCGGACACTCGTTCTGGTCCGCGAGGACGGGGCGTGGAAGATCGACGAGCTCGCTTTCTACCTGTGAAGCCGGTGCGACCAGCAGGTGAGTCGGGGGAGCACTGACCATGGCGCTCGCTCGCCGGTTCTATCTCTACGGCATCACCGCCATTGCACTCGCCGTCTGGGCGGTCGGCGCGGTGCGCCTCCTGCGGGAACTGGGGATGGCGTTGTGGGAACTTCTCGGGCGACCGGCGGTGATCGGGGATCCAGAGGCGTTCCGCGCTCGACTGAGTCTCAGCGTCGCTCTCCTGCTCGTCGGTTTTCCCATCTGGGCTGTGCACTGGTGGTTGGTCGAGCGTGCAGTGAGGATGGATGCGGCCGAGCAGCGATCGGCTATCCGTGCCGCGTTTCTCGCTGTCGTTCTAGCTGCGACGTTCGGATTTTGGTTGGCGAGCGTGGTGGAACTCGTTCGCCTCGCGCTCCTCTGGCTGCTCGGCGTCTCTGACCCAGCCGTCATGAGTGTTCCCCGTGCGCTGGACGAACTGGCGGTCTTGGCCGTGGCCGGGATCCTCTGGCTCGGGCACGCGCGACTCGCTCAAAAGGAACAACGAGATCCGCAGCGGAGAGGAGTGGCCGATTGGTTACCGCGCCTGTACGGGTACGGTGCAGCTGCGACTGGGCTCGTTGTGCTCGTCGTGGCGATCGCGAATCTCTTGCGCATCGGAATCGATGCCGTGCTCCTTCCCGACGCGGTTACCGGTACGCTCCGCTTCGCGCTGGCGAGTGCGATCGGTCTGCTAGTTGGGGGGATGCTCGCGTGGAGCGTCCACTGGGCCGAAGCGCTCAGTCTGGTGTCGGCCTCCTCTCCAGTGGCCGAGCGTGAGCTCCGCTCGCTCGTCCGCTGGACGTATCTCGGATTCATCGTGTTCGTGAGCTTTTTGACTGTGCTGGTCGCCTGTGCGGCCGTGCTGGACGATGTTCTGGCCTGGATGCTGGGAATCCCGGATGGAGAAATCCGTCAGCGTGTGCGTCAGCTGCTCGATCCGGTGATTTGGTTGCTGCCGGCTGCTTTCTCGTGGGTCTATCACCGCCGCGTCATGCAGCAGGAAGCCGCGGTTCTGGCAGGACAGCGGAGCGCTGGACCGGATTGGGCACGCGGCGTTTCCCGCTTTCTGGTCTACCTTTCTGCCTTCGCTAGTCTTGCCTTGGCTGTGCTCGGGCTCGGTGGGTTGGTCGGGCTGCTTCTCCAGGGGCTCATCGCTGCCGTGACGACAGTACCGTTGGGAACCTGGCGTCCGGACTTGGCATTTCAACTGCCTCCGGCAGTGGTCGGTGGCGTCGCTTGGCTGGTGTTCTGGCGGGATGTGCTGGAGCGTTCGCTTCGGGAACCGGAGTCGGAGCGCACGAGCCTGAGTCGCCGAGTGTACCTTTACGGCGCGCTCGGCTCGAGCGTGTTGGTGATCTTGGGTACGGCAGGTTTCGTCCTCTACCAACTCATCGGAGTCGTGCTCGGTATCCGAGAAGCAGCCACTGCCCTCGCGGAGGCCGCACCGGCTTTCGGTTTCACGCTGGTCGCGCTGGGGGTGCTCGTCTACCATGGAGCAGTGTTGCGAGCAGACACGCGCGCAGCGGCTGCGCGTCCAGCGAGCATGACTGTTCGGCTCATCCTGCGTCTCCCGCCGGAAAGCGACGCCGATGCGGTGATACGCGAATTAGCCGATCATGTGCCACCAGGAGCGACGCTCGAGCGAGCGAACTGAAGCGGACGACCACGCTGGCGCTCGAGATCGCAGAGCGCGTGCAGCAGCGCGATGGCGAGGAGCTCCCGGCGCTGGCGTCTCCCTCCGGTGAGAACGGCGACAGTGCCACCTTCATCGGGCGTCGAGGCCATACCGAGCGTGCGGAGGACGCTGGCGAGTTCTTCCCCATGCAGCACGCGCTCGGCGACTGCCGGTGGAAGAGTGAATCGCTCCGCGCCCCCGACACCCACGTAGCCATCGCGGTCGACGACGACTGCCCAACTGACGACGTAGAGGCGCCCCAGCGGGCCAGAGGCCACACCTGATTCGAGCCCGATGCCGTAGTCGGCATCCGCGCTGTCGCGAGCGACTCGCGCGCGCGCGAGCGCTCCGGCCACGGTCTCTTCGTCGCTGAGCGGTTGGACGCGTACACCACTCGGCACGGTGAGGCAGTGCAACTCCCACTGCGACCAGAAAAGGGGTGCGATCTCCTGAACGGCTGCTCGTTTTGCGGTCTGCTTCGAGCCGAGTGCCAACCGGATAGAGGGCGATGGCGTTTGCATGGCTCAGGCGACCTCGCGTCGCAGCGTGGTCATGGCCAGAACGAGCATCAGAAGGGCGAAGCCGGTGAGGAAGGCGAGGTGAGGGAGGAGATCGGCGATGCCGTGCCCGCGCAGCATGACGGCGCGCAGGGCGTCGTTTGCCCACGTGAGCGGGAGCACGCGGGCCACCCACTGGAGCGGAGAGGGCAAGCTGGTAACGGGCCAGACGATCCCGGATAGGAGCCCCTGCAGCGAGATGACAAGCGGGATGAACTGGACGACCTGCAGCTCCGTCCGAGCGAAAGTCGAGAGGAAGATACCGAGATTGACCGCACCGAGCGTGAGCAGCACGGTCAGGACGATGACCAGCCAGAGGGAGCCGATGGAGTGGATGCGCAAGACGTACACCGTGAAGAGGACGGTCAGGATCGACTGGATGAGTGCGTAAAAGGCGAAGCCGATCATGTAGCCGAGCACGATCTCCGCTCGGTCGAGCGGGGAGACGATGAGTCGCTCGATGCTTCCGTGGAGACGCTCGCGGAGGAAGGAGACCGACGTGAGCAGAAAAACGAAGAAAAAGGCGAAAAAGCCGATGAAGACCGGTGCGAACGTGTCGAGTTCGTCGAAAACCGGGCTCCCGGTCACGTAGTCGATGCGGAGATGGAGCTGGCTACTCCCAGCGTCGGTCGCCCGCAGCGCTGCCTGCATGAGTGCTTGGCTGACGATCGCACTCACGAGGCGCGCTTGTCCGGGTTGAGAACCGTCGAGGACGAGACGGAGGGTCGACCCTTCAGCACTGGGCTCGAGGAAGACGGCACCAGCGATCTGGCCAGCGCGGACGCGGGCGATCGCCTCATCGCGTGACATCGGTTCGACACGGACGGGGAAGGTGGCGAGCTCACGAGCGATCGCCTCGCTTCCCGGTGTGTCCAGCGGGCTCAGCGCGATCGTGGGAGTACGCGCGCTGCCGCGGTAGATATAGCCGAGGAGGGCGAGAATGACGAGCGGGGCGAGGAAGATGAGCGCGAGGGAGCGGCGATCGCGTCGGATCTGCCGGATGATGCGGAGCGAGATGGCCAAGACGCGCTGCCAGCTCATCGCGCTGGCTCCACGGGAAGGAGCGGCTGGCCGGCCAGAACGAGGAAGGCGTCTTC
>DAOTYK010000030.1:0-3855 GCA_034434855.1 Thermomicrobium sp. | reverse complement strand
CGATCTCCGACTTTTGGGCACCCATTCGGCTGCTCGCGGCGGCTACCTTTCTGGCGGCGCCAGCCCTCACCTTCCTGCCGCTCGAACGCGCGACGCGCGTTCCCTTCCTAGGCATCGAGGCGATCGCGGGATGGTCGACGACACTCTTCGTCTGGACCTTCGTCGATCCGTCTCGACTACGTAGTCCACTCGCGATCTCGATCGTGCTCCTCCCGCTCCTCGTCGCCGTCTCGACGCTCTTCACCGTGCTGAGTGCCGCGCTCGAACATCGCTGGGCGGCACGGTCCGGAAAAGAGGCCGATCCTCTGCGCGCGCGGCGACGCGGCTATGTCCTGGGGCTCTTCGTGGTCGGCTGTTTGCTCTTGCATTCTCTGGAGGCACTGACGCTCATCAATGCCGGTATGCTCGGCTTGATCGCTCTCCTGGCCGAAGTGATGGCCATGACCTGGTTCGCACCGGTTCGAGAAACGGGGGCACGACAGGGTGGCGCGACTGGGAATCGACGTCGGTGGAACGAATACCGACGCGGTCCTCTTGGACCGCGGTGAGGTCCTCGCCTGGGCCAAGGAACCGACGACACCGGACGTGAGCACCGGCATCTTGCGCGTGGTACGCGATGTCTTGGCGCAGGCGCGGATCGCCCCGAACGAGATCCGCGCCGTGATGCTGGGGACGACCCACTTTACCAATGCCGTCGTGCAGCGGCAGGAACTCGCCCGCATCGCCGTGCTCCGCCTCGGGCTTCCAGCGACCGCATCCATCCCACCACTCGAGGATTGGCCCGATGACCTCCGCGATGCCGTCGCTGGATTCGTTGCGCTCCTTCCCGGCGGACACCAGTTCGATGGCCGCGAGATCAGTTCGCTGGATCACTCGGCACTGAGCCAGGTCTGCGAACGGATAACCGAACTGGGAATCAGTTCAGCGGCAGTCACCGCCGTCTTCTCACCAGCGACATCTGCCCATGAGAATGCGGTGGCCGCCTTTCTCGCCAGCCGAGTGCCAGGACTCCGCATCACCCGCTCCCGCGAGATCGGGCGCCTCGGACTTCTCGAACGCGAGAATGCCGCTGCCCTCAATGCCTGCCTGGTGCCACTCGCCGAGCGGACGATCCGGGCGTTCCAGGATGCGCTCGCCGAGCTCGGGCTGTCAGCACCGCTCTACCTCAGCCAGAACGATGGCACGCTCATGACAGCCGATTTCGCCACTCGCTATCCTGTCCTCACCTTCGCGTCGGGACCGACCAACTCGATGCGCGGCGCGGCTGTTCTGAGTGGTCTGCGCGACGCCATCGTGCTGGACGTCGGGGGGACGACGACCGACGGTGGTGCCCTGGTCAACGGCTTCCCCCGCGAGGCATCGTTCGCGGTCACGATCGGTGGCGTCCGCACCAACTTCCGCATGCCCGACGTCGTGTCGATCGGGCTGGGCGGGGGTAGCCTCGTCGCGCCGGACGGGCGGAGTGTCGGTCCGCGCAGCGTCGGATTCCGGCTGATGCAGGAAGCCCGCATCTTCGGCGGCAAAACGCTCACTGCCAGCGATATCGCGGTCGCTGCCGGACGAGCGCGCTTCGGTGATCCAACGCGCGTGGCCGATCTCCCTCCGGCGGTCGTCGAACGAGCTCTGGCGATCATCGACCAGCGACTCGCCGAACTCGTCGATAGCCTCAAGACCTCGGCCGGACCGGTTCCCGTCATCGTCGTCGGTGGTGGAAGCGTCCTCGTACCGGACCAACTCGAAGGGGCGAGCGAGGTGATCCGGCCACCCTACGCGGCGGTCGCCAACGCGATCGGCGCGGCGATCGCCCAAGTGAGCGGCGAAGTCGACCGGATCGTCTCGCTGGAGGGGCAGACGCGGGAGAGCGCATTGGCCGCAGCACGAGCGGACGCTCGCCGAGCAGCCATCGCAGCTGGTGCCGATCCAGCCACCGTGAGCGTGGTGGAGGTGGAAGAGGTACCCATCGCGTATCTGCCCTCGAATGCCGTCCGGATCCGCATCAAAGCAGTCGGGGATCTCCGAGGAGGCTGAGGTGATGTGGGAGTTGGACGAGGAGAAGCTGGAGGCCATCACCATCGGGGCAGGCATCTTGGGTACGGGCGGGGGCGGCAATCCCTATTACGGCAAGCTCTATGTCCGGCGCTTGCTGCGGCAAGGACGACGCGTCACCATCGTTCCTCCCGAAGATGTCCCGGACGATGCCTTGGTCGTCTCGGTCGGGGGGATGGGTGCACCAACGATCGGCATCGAGCGGATCCATCGCGGCGACGAACCACTGGCAGCCTTGCGCGCGCTAGAGGCGCACCTCGGCCGGCGCGCGACCCATCTGGTTCCGGGGGAGATCGGGGGAGCAAACGCGCTCCGGCCGATGGCCGTCGCGGCGCTCGCTGATCTGCCAGTGGTGGACGGTGACGGGATGGGACGCGCCTTCCCGGAACTCCAGATGGATACCTTCGCGATCTATGGAGTGCCAGCGACACCAGCGGCCTTGGCCGATATCTTTCACAACGTCGTCGTCTTTCCCTGGCTGCAGGACGCCGTGACGCTGGAACGATACGCTCGGGCCGTCACCGTTCAGATGGGCGGGGCAGCCGGCTTCGCCTTTCCCGCCATGAGCGGGGCGGACCTGCGCCGGACCGTGATTCCCTACACGGTGACGTTGGCCCTGCGACTCGGAGAAGCAGTGCTCCGAGCCCGCCGCGAGCACCGTGACCCGATCGCTGCGGCACTCGCGGTCACCGGTGGGTGCGTCCTCTTCCGCGGCAAGGTGGTCGACGTGGAGCGCCGGTTAGCCGCCGGGTTCGCGCGGGGAGTCGTTCGGATCGAGGGGCTCGACGAGGACCGCGGGAGCGAGCTCCGCATCGATTTCCAGAACGAGAACTTGATCGCGCGCCGCGATAGTGAAGTTCTCGCGGTCGTCCCGGACCTCATCTGTCTCGTCGATCGAGAGACAGCCGAACCAGTCACGACCGAGGTGGTTCGCTACGGCTTGCGCGTCGTGGTCCTCGGTATCCCGGCACCAATGCTCCTGCGGACCCCGGAGGCACTCGCGGTGGTCGGGCCACAGGCCTTCGGCTATCCCGACGTCGTGTACCGTCCGTTACCGGGCCTCTACGGGGGAGACCGCATCGCGGCCGAGCGACGCGCTGATGCGCTCAGGAAACCGCATTGACGAGCATCATGCGCAAGAGATAGATCAGCAGCAGGGCGACGAGCGGCGAGAAATCGATGAATCCGGTGCGGGGCATGACCCGGCGAATCGGGGCGATGATCGGCTCGGTGATCTGGAGCAGGATCTGGGAGATCGGCCAGCGAGCTCCCGGATCGAACCAGGAGAGGATCGCCCGAGCGATGATCGCCAACTGCATGACGGAGAGGAATGTGAGGAGCACGTTCAGAACCAGCGTCACAGTTTGGAATCCTCCAGTTCTCTCAACTCGCTCAAGCGTACTCCCCAGCGAGGCAAGCGTCAAATCGAATCGTTTCGCGTAGAATGGCGCGGGTGTGCCGACGGAAGTGCTGCCCGATGAGCGGAAGGGAGCAGAAGCCGACGATGGGTAAGGATGTTCTGGTTCTGACATGGAAATATTTCTCGGCTCGCGAGGAGATCGCGCGGTTTCTCGAAGAGCGCGGTTGCCGTTTCGTCGAGAAGGAGATTCGCTACCCGGTCGACGAGGAGCAGCTGTGCGAGTTGGTCCGTGACATCGACGGCTTGGTCGTGGGACTCGAGCCGATCACAGCACGCGTTCTCGCCCACGCGAACCGACTCAAGGTGATCAGCACGAGCGGCGTCGGCTTCGATAATGTCGACGTCGCCGAAGCGACCCGGCGCGGCATCGTCGTCGCCAACTGCCACGG
>DAOTYK010000029.1:0-1729 GCA_034434855.1 Thermomicrobium sp. | reverse complement strand
GGGCGCGATCGGACGGAATTGTTCGAGCGGGCACGCAGGCTCGCGGCCTGGTTCCCGCAGTGGAGCGATTGGCCGCCAGAAGCGATTCTCGCGGAGGCGCGACGACGCAACTGGCTGGTAGGAACACCGGAAGAAGTCGTCGAACAGATCCGTATGCGGGCGCGCATCGGGGTGCAGCGGATCATGCTGCAGACGTTCGACCTCGATGATACCGACGCGCTGGCACTATTCGCCAGCCAAGTCGTGCCAGTCGTCGCGGATGTAGCATGAGAGGTGGCATGGGGTTGCCCCCATGCCACCCGAGATCGGCCGAGCTCATTAGAGGTGCTCAACCCCCACGACGCTCGAGATCGGCCAAGACTTGCAGTGCGCAGTTGCGTCCCGGCGCACCGAAAACTGCTCCACCTGGCCAGGCTCCCGAGCCACAGAGGTAGAGTCGCTCGATGGGAGATTCGTAACCGGAGAAGCCGGGGGCCGGGCGGAAGACGAACATCTGGTCAGGCGTGATCTCGCCATGAAAGATGTTTCCGCCGGTGATGCCGATGACGTCTTCGATATCGCGCGGGCCGAGGACGCTCATGTACTCGATCGCATCCCAGATGTTAGGCGCATATTCGGCGAGCGTCTCGATGATGTTGCGACCGATCTCGTCTTTGCGTTCTTCCCAGGTGCCTTCAGCGAGGTCATACGGTGCGTACTGGACGTACAGGGACATGACGTGCTTGCCGGGCGGGGCGAGACCGTCCTCGGTCGCTGACTGGATGTAGCAGTCCATGAACGGTCGAGCAGATGGCCGTCCGTGCTTGCAATCTTCCCAAGCTCGTTCGAGGTAGTCTATCGAGGGATTGATGACGATTCCTCCGGTATGTTGGGGGCCTACCTCGGTTCCGGGCAAACAGCGGAAGTTCGGTAGCTGGTTCAATCCGAGGAGTACCTTGACGACCGAGCCTTTGACTTTCATGCGCGCGATCGCGTCACGGAAGGAAGCCGGTAGAGCGTTCGTTGGAACCATCCGGAGGAAGGTTCGCTGGGGGTCGGCATTGGAGAGAATCACCCGCGCTGAGAAGCGTCGTCCATCGGTAAGCCGGACGCCACGGGCCGCTCCGTCGCTGACGTCGATCTCAGCGACTTCGGCATCCGTGAGGATCGTCACGCCGTGATCGCGACAGAAACCGGCAAGCGCTTCGGCAATGCTGCCCATGCCGCCGCGGACGAAGCCCCAGGCACCTTGGTGACCGTTGAGATTTCCCAAGAGATGATGAAACTTGACATAGGCAGTTCCGGGCGATTTGGGGCCGAGGTTCACACCGATCACTCCGCCGGTACAGAGCGGAGCCTTGATCTCCTCACTCTCGAAAAACATGTCCAACACTTCAGCGATACTCTTGAGGAGCAGCGTGCGGAGGTCCTCTAGCCCGTCCGGCCCGTCGAATGCTTGTTCGAGTTCGGTGAGCGTCGGTGCCGGACGCAGGATGAATGGTCGGAAGCGAGCGATCATGCGGTTCCACATGGCCCAGTAGTCATGCCATCGTTCTGCATCGCGTCGCGAAAACTTGGCCAATTCCTCGTACGTCCGGCGTTCGTCCAGAAAAACCATGAGGTAACGCCCATCCGGAAACGGTACGAAATATTGCGGGTCGAAAGGACGGACCTCGTAACCGTACTTGGGCATCTCCAGGTCGTGAACCACTTCGGGAAGGAGCAGGCTGCATACATAGGAGCAAGTGGA
>DAOTYK010000028.1:0-2144 GCA_034434855.1 Thermomicrobium sp. | reverse complement strand
ACCATCACCACTACCGCTTCCGTCAGCATGGACGCTTGGCATCAACTGCGCCTTCGCCTCGTCACTGGTTCGAACGGTCGAGTCGAACTTTGGTACGACGGCAACCAGCTCATCGATGCAGCACAGAATTTCGGCTCCAGCAGTGTCGGCCAGATTCAGATCGGCGAACACATGGCCGGAAGCACGTTCGACGTTCAGTTCGATGACGTGCTCGTCACGCCTCCGGCTGCTCCGCCACCGGACACGACGCCCCCCGACACGACCTTGACGAGCACACCACCGGTATCGACAGCGGAAACAACGGCAACGTTCTCCTTCACTGCCAGCGAGCCAGCAACGTTCCAGTGCAGCTTGGACGGTGCCGATTGGCAAACCTGCTCGAGCCCGGTCACGTTCAGCAACCTCGCGACTGGTCCGCACACCTTCAGCGTTTTTGCGATCGATTCAGCCGGCAACGCCGATCCGACACCGGCCAGCTTCGCCTGGGAGATCACTGCACCGATCACCCCGGAGACAACTCTCTTGACCACGCCACCCGCACTCACCAATCAGACCACCGCGACGTTCACCTTCAGCTCGAGCGATGCTGCGGCCAGCTTCGAGTGCCAACTCGATGCCACCCCTGCCGTGCTCTGCGCGAGCCCGTGGACACTGAGCGATCTCACCGAGGGACCGCACACCTTCTCCGTGCGCGCGATCGACGGCGAAGGTGATCCCGATCCCACTCCAGCGAACTGGTCCTGGACCATCGACACGACCGCGCCACCTGCGCCAGGCAGCGTCACAGCGAGCGCGCTCAGCGGCACACAGGTGAGCCTCTCCTGGACGAGCGTGACCGACGCGAGTGGAATCGCCGGCTACGATGTCTACCGCGATGGCACCCTGCTCCTCCAGTTGGGACCCGTGACGAGCGTCACCGACTCGACCGTGCAGCCAGCGACGACCTACCAGTACACCATCCGCGCCCGCGACAACGCTGGGAACGTCTCCAGCGATTCGGCGCCAGCGACGGTCACGACCCCCAGCCTGCGCTTGTTCGAGGACGACTTCGAGAGCGGTTCGCTCATCCGCTGGTCCAGCGTCAGCGGTCTCACGATCACGACCGACGCACCCTACTCGGGCATATACGCTGCCCGTGCGCTCTCCACGAGCGGCACGCCTGCGTACGCACTCGGAAACCTCGCCCGCTCAGCCAGCGAGTTCTCCTACCGCATCCGCTTCCAGCTCGTCAGCCAAGGAAACAATACGGTTTATTTGGTCAAGTGGCGAAGTGGCTCAACCTCGCTCGGCGGCGTCTACCTGACTAGGACTGGTCGCCTCGGTATTCGCAACGACATCGCTGGACAGGCGGTGTCGACCACCACGACCGTGAGTAGCGGCGCCTGGCATACGCTCGAAACCCACGTGCGCACTGGATCCGATGGTTTCGTCGAGGTTTGGTACGACGGGATACGCATTCACCAGAGCTTCCAGAACTTCGGAGCCAACCAGGTAACGGCTATCCAACTCGGCGAAAACAGCACCGGCCGCACCTTCGATATCCGTTTCGATGAGGTAGTCGCTGACACGGTGGCGATCGACGTACCGATAGATACGACTCCCCCGGAGACGACGATCACCAGCGCACCTCCGAGCACGACCACTGAGACATCTGCGAGCTTTGCTTTCACAGCGGACGAGCTCGCCACCTTCCGCTGCAGACTGGACGGTGCCGATTGGCAACCCTGCACGAGCCCGGTCACGTACACAGGATTAGCGGTCGGCACGCACACCTTCAGCGTCACCGCGACCGATCTCGCGGGCAACACCGATCCCACACCGGCGACCTTCGAGTGGGAAGTCACCGCGACGTCCACTGCCCCCGAGACCGTGCTCACTGAAACACCGCCGCTCCTCACCAACAACACCCAGGCGTCCTTCGCCTTCCATTCCGACGATCCGAGCGCCACCTTCCAATGCCAGCTGGACGGAGCGGCACCCGCTCCGTGCACGAGCCCGCTCACGCTCACCAACCTCAGTGAAGGTGCGCACACCTTCATGGTTACCGCAGTGAATGCATCCGGCGACGTCGATCCCACACCGGCGAGCTGGGCTTGGACGATCGACGTGACGCCTCCCCCAGCTCCGACCAGCGTCAGCGCGAC
>DAOTYK010000027.1:0-2568 GCA_034434855.1 Thermomicrobium sp. | reverse complement strand
GAGAGCGGCCTTTCCTGGGTCATCCTACGCCACGGCTGGTATACCGAGAATTTCGAGGAACGTGTCCGTCACGCCGCCGCCACCGGCGAACTCGTCAGTGCGACTGGCGCAGCACGCCTATCACCCGCGACGCGCGCCGACTATGCTGTCGCTGCCGCAGTCGTCCTCACTGGAGACGGGCACGCTGGGCACATCGATGAACTGGCTGGTGACGAAGCCTGGACGATGGCTGATCTGGCTCAGGCCATCAGCGAGGCGATCGGGCGGCCCATCGCCTCTCGCCACGTCACCCCTGCGGAGTACCGTGCCTTCCTTCTCCGAGAAGGCACGCCCGAACCCATCGCTGACGTGCTCCTGACCATCGAGACCAGCATCGCGCAGGAGGCGCTCTTCGACGACAGCCGGACGCTGAGTCGCCTCATCGGCCGACCGACCACGCCGCTCCGAACAGTCGTGCGGACATGGCTGCGCGCCTGAGTTGGCCACGGCCAATTGCGACGATTTCCTGCCCCGCCTGAGGACATCCGGCTGCCAGCACCGCCTCGCTCGAGGCGCGACAGCTGCTCAGCGCGACGAGTACTGCTCCAGCGTGGGGCGAGGCCCGTTCGGCTCGTCCAGCAGCGGGCCCTGTTGCTTTACGCCCACTCCACGGGAACACCGCTGTTCCCGTCGCTGCTTCATCCTGATCGACAGTGGAGCGCGCGGTCACCGACCGATGATCCAGCGTGCGCCGTCGATCAGCTGGCAGCGGGATCGGCCGGGCACGACCGCGCTCGATCGCGGGTATACGTATGGGGAAGGGAAGGGCGCGATGGGTCTGTTTCGCTCGCTCGCTGCTGGCACGTTGGGAATCGCGGGCGGGATCCTCCTCTTCGCCTGGCTGGTCGCCTCCTTCGTCCTCGATCTCTACGCCATTTACCTCACGTTCGGCGGTTTCGGCGTGTTCCTGGGTATCGTCCTGGCACCGATCGTCTTCGTCATCGCACCGTGGTACGCCGGGTTCGCGCACGGCTTTTGGTGGCCGCTGATCGTCGAGTACGGCGGGCTGATCGTGTTCGGACTGGTCTTCGGCCTCGGCGAGAAGCTTTTCGGCAAAGCTGAATGACTCCCGCCGATCTCCAGCGGCGATGCCGGGCGATCGCCTCAGCGGGCCCGTCGTCCAGCTCGGCTCTGCTAGTCATCTGGCATCGCAGCGTCAACCGCACTGTCCACGCCGGGACGCGAGGAGACCGCTCGTCCGGTCACTGACCGATTCCCGCTCTCCGCGTTCCGTCCATCCTTCTCGCCTGGCCGAGGGGGAACCACGTCTCGGCTAAAGCGCTAGCCGCAAAGTCCGCTCTGATTCGGGACGATGTTCCCAGAAGTCGTCCACCGCTCCCGCCGATGCTCTTCGACGAGAGAAAGGATGCACAGTGCTGATGCGCGACGTCTTCTTGCGTCGCCAGCCGGTTCTCACGCGTCGCCTCGAGGTCTGGGGCTACCAGGTCAGCGCAGGTCACCCGAGTCTCCTCTACCCCCCACCTGCGCTCGGTGGATCCGTCACGTCTTCCGACCCCTCGGAGGCCGAAGCGCGTCTCTTGTTCGACGCGCTCGCCGAAGTCGGGCTCCCCGCTCTGGTCGGCGACTCGACCGCCCTCATCCAGCTTTCTCCCACCACAGCGCTCGCTGCCCAGGACTTCTTGGCCGGACTCGCGACACCGGACCGGCTGATCCCGCTCCTCACGCTCGAACCCCCACCCGATCGACAAATCTTGCTCGATGCGATCGCCGCACTGCGCAGCCACGGCTTTCGCGTCGGAACCGCTGGTGTGCCGAACGACGAGATGCTCCAGGCGGTCACCCGGACGGTCGATCTCGTCGCTGTGGAATACAGCCGAGCGAGCGACCGACTGGATGCACTGGCCAGTCACCTTCGCGCCGGGCGTGCCCTCCTTTTGGTCACGGGGATCGAGGACTACCAGGCCTTCGACCGATGTCGAGAACAGCGCGTGACGCTGTTCGCTGGGCCGTTCCTCGCGCTCCCTCGTCCCGTCCGCACGCTCCGTGCCCCGGCCAGCCGCGCGCTCCTCTTGTTGCTCGCACGGCTGCAAGATCCCGAGGTGGAATTCTCCGAACTCGAGGCGCTGATTTCTCTCGATGTCGGCCTGACCTATCGGCTCTTGCGACTCGTCAATACGGTCTGGCTCGGTCGGCGGCGGATCGAGTCGGTTCGCCAGGCGCTGCTCGCGCTCGGGACGCGTCTGGTCTCCGCTTGGGTGACGCTGCTGCTCATGGCGGACATTCCCGACAAGCCTCAGGAGTTGCTGACCCTGGCGATCGTCCGTGCGCGCATGGCTGAACTCGTCGCCGCCGCACTCGGGCGAACCAGCCGCGAATCGGCCTTCCTGGTGGGACTGCTCTCGGTCCTCGATGCCCTGCTCGATCAGCCGATGTCCGACCTCGTCGGAGCCCTCCCACTCGCTGAGGAGCTCTCGGCTGCGCTGCTCCGTCGGGAAGGCGAGCTCGGTCTCGTCCTCGACATCGTGCTCGCCTACGAGCGAGGCGATTGGCTGCGCCTGCCGGCAAGCG
>DAOTYK010000026.1:0-1824 GCA_034434855.1 Thermomicrobium sp. | reverse complement strand
TCGGCTAGTCAGCGAACTGTCCTCGGCTGGGTGCGGTGTGAATCGTGGGGGAACCCAGAGAGCTCCTGCCGCGTCAGTTCGGTGCGGGCCATCCCAGACTGAGAATCGACGCGCGGGGTCTTCGTGCGCTGCTGGCGACGGGGCGAGAGCACGTCCAGCCGGTTCAGGATCGCCTCGTGATGCAGTGGTCGGCACCAGCGCACGCGGAGCGCTACGATTTTGCCGGGGAAAGGAGAAGGCGGTGGCGAACCGGGGCGCGCTCCGCTCGCCGGGCGAAATCCGCCGCATGTTCGATCGCATCGCCCGGCGGTACGACCTGATGAATCGCCTGATGACGCTCGGGCGTGACGTGGCCTGGCGCCGCCAGGCTGCTCGAGAAGCCCTCGTCAGCTCACCGCGGCATGTCCTGGATGTCGCGACGGGGACCGCCGATCTCGCGCTCGAACTCGCCCGGCAGGGTACAGCACGCGTCGTCGCACTCGATTTCAGCCTCGCCATGCTCTGTTTGGCTGCCCGCAAGCGCGCAGCGACGGGCCGACCGCTCACTCTCCTCTGCGGCGATGCTATGCGCTTGCCCTTCCGCGATGCCTCGCTCGATGCCTGTACGATCGCCTTCGGACTGCGCAATCTGCCCGATTATCGAGGTGCACTGGCCGAGTTCGCGCGCGTACTCCGCCCCGGCGGTCGCCTGGTCGTGTTGGAAACCACGCCGTTCCGCGGCCCGCTCGCGCCGCTTCTCCGCCTCTACTTCGATCGCGTCGTCCCCTGGCTCGGAGGACTGATCAGCGGTGACCTGGATGCCTATCGCTATCTCCCCCGCTCGACAGCTGCCTTCCCGGCTGCCGACGAACTAGCTGATCTTCTCCGCAACGTCGGCTTCTCCCCGGTCAACTACCGAAAGTTCATGCTCGGTACTGTCGCCCTGCATATCGGAGTCCGCGCCGCCTCACTGAGCGGACTGGCCGAGGCTGAGGCCGGCGCGAGTCAGCTGAGAGCCTGACCGGGCTCCTGACCGCGGGCGCTGCCGATCCAACGGCGCGCGCTCGCTCCGGAACAGTGTTCTCGCGGGTATCCTGGTCAGGACGGGCGCCAGGAGCGCTCGCTCGCCCTCGTCTTTCGCGCTTTCTCTGCCCTGCGTTCCCCTCCACTCAGTTCGGCTGCAGGATCCCCAATTCCTGCAACGCCCGCTCCAGCGTTGCCAGATCCTGCTCCATCGTCGCGAAGGCAGCCAGATACGGCTCGGGTGTCGTCAGATCGACCCCCGCATCGCGCAGGAGGTCCAGCGAGTCCTTGGACGAACCGGCCGCCAAGAAAGCGAGATACCGCTGCCGTGCCTCTTCGTCGCCCGCGAGAACGGCTCGCGCCAACGCCGTCGCGGCGACCAGCCCGGTCGCATACTGGTACACGTAGAACGCACGATAGAAGTGCGGAACCCGACTCCACTCGTGCCGGACCTCGTCGTCCACTTCCAAGTCCGGCCCGTAATACTCGCTGATCAGGCGACCGTACAGCTCGCAGAGCCCGTCCGCGCTCAACCCTTCCCCTCGCTCCACGGCCTGGTGCGTCAGGAGCTCGAACTCGGCGAAGAGCGTTTGCCGGAAGAGCGCGATGCGGAAGGTATCCAAAGCATCGTTGACGAGCGCGGCCCGTTCCCGCGCATCGGTCGCTCGTTCCAGGAGGGCATGGGTGAGCAGACGCTCGTTGCAGGTCGACGCGACTTCGGCGACGAAGATCGTGTACTCAGCGGTCGGATGGGGTTGCGCCCGCGAGCTGAAATAGGAATGCATGGCGTGCCCCACCTCATGCGCCAGCGTGAACACCTCG
>DAOTYK010000025.1:0-9373 GCA_034434855.1 Thermomicrobium sp. | reverse complement strand
CTCGATGGGGCCGCGGACGACACTCGAAGTAGGCGAGCTCCGTTGTGCGGTCATCGTCGACCGATCGTTTCGTACCGGTGCGTGCTTTTTCGCTTTGGTGCTCATAGCTGGTCCTCCTGTTCGGGTGTTGTCTCAGGTGCGGGCGCGTCGTCTCGGCGGATGTGCAGATCGGCCCAACGAAGGAGTTCGTCCCGAAACTCCTGTGGGACGGATATGCGGAGAGCACGTTCGAGGACGTCGGTGGTTGCTGCTCGCTCCCAACAACTGAACCGTCGGCAAAGATACGCGCCGCGCCCGCTCCGCTTTCCGGTCGGATCGATGGCGAGCGTCCCTTCCGGGGTCCGCACGATACGAACAAATGTTCGCTTGAGGTCTCGGGCGCGGCAAGCGGCGCAGGTGCGGATAGGCAAATGCTTGAGCCGCGGACCGCCGCGCTTGCGCTGGTCGGGACGCTCGCTCATCGTCACGACCTCCTCGACGAGAAACGGGATCAAAGGACGTTCGCCGTTTCGTCATCGGTCAATGGTAGCTCACGACCGGTTTCGAAATCGTACCGAGCACGAAGTTCGCGATCGTAATAGACATTGACGACGCCGTTGACGATTTCCACGTCGACGCTCTTGAGCACGAGATCGCTGGGCAGCGGACCGAACTCGCGCTCCCGGATGCTGAACGTGCCGTCCGAGCGAACGAGGCGTGGCTGCCGACCGAGTGCCATGAGATCGGGCGGAAGTTCGGGCAAGCTCGTTGCCGTGCGAACGAGCAGTGCCTCTTCCCCCTTCAGTGACTCTGGATCCTTGATATCGATCCGCCAACCGGTCAGCTTGTACGCCAGCCGGGCGTTCTGACCGTCCTTTCCGATCGCCTGCGACATCTGCTCCGGCGGCACGACGACCCGAGCGACCTTCTCGTCCTCGTTGAGGATGACCGTGATCGGCTTGGCTGGGCTCAGGGCGTTGGCGATGAACGTGCGGATGTCCGATGACCACTCGATCACGTCGATCTTCTCACCCGAAAGCTCGGTGACGATGCTCTGGATCCGCACGCCGCGGACACCGACGCAGGCGCCGACCGGATCGACCTTGTCTTGCCGAGCGGCGACAGCGACTTTGGATCGCTGGCCCGGTTCACGGGCGATGGCCATGACTTCGACGGCACCGCTTGCAACCTCCGGTACCTCGAGCTCGAGGAGTCGCTTGATCAAGTTCGGGTGCGTGCGGGACACCAAAAGCTGCGGTCCCTTCGCGTCCTTGGTGACATCGACCAGGTACACCTTGAGCCGCTGTCCTGGGCGATACCGCTCACCGGGAATCTGCTCCCGTGCCGGAAGAATGGCCTCCGCCTTGCCGAAGCTCAGGATCACCGCGCGCGCATCGACGCGCTGCACCGTGCCAGTCAGGACTTCACCGACGCGATCGATGAATTCGTTATAGATCGTGTCGCGCTCGAAGTCCCGGATCCGCTGCAGGATCACCTGCTTGGCTGTCTGGGCCGCAATCCGGCCGAAGTTGGACGGCTGGCGCTCGATCCGGACGATATCCCCGACGATCGCACGGGGATCGATCTTGCGCGCCTCCTCGATGGAAATCTCGCTGAGCGGATCGTGCACCTTCTCGACGACTCGCTTGGGCGCGAAGATACGGATCTTTCCAGTGTTGACGTCGATTTCGATTTCGACTTCCTCGTCGGAGCCCGTCGTCTTCTTGTACACTGTCCGCAGTGCTTGCTGGACGGATTCCATGACTGCCTCGCGTGGAATTCCGCGCTCGGCAGCCACCTGTGCGATTGCGGTATAGAGATCGCTCTTCATCGTGATCGCCCCCCTTCATCACGCGCTCCGGATTCCGGCTGGTGGGCTGCCAGCCAGGGCAAAAATTAAAGTGGGCAATGCCCACTTGTCCGGGGCGCTCCGTTTACCGTATACAGTATACCAACTGCTCGGCGGTGGTGCAAGGGATGTGCACCCGAGCCTCACCAGCTGATCCGCGAAGCATGTGAAGGCTCGCAGCAGGCTCTACGCGTCGATGCCCAGTGAGCACCGGGGCGTTTGGGATCACGCTGACAGTGTTCGCCGCACGGCGCCTGAGGCTGCTGCTATACTGGCCCGGGGTTGCGGGACGGTGAACGGGGGACGGATGAAGCTCCGCACCTGGTTACGCCCGGGAATGTTCGTCAAGCGATGGATCCTGTTGCTCGCACTCGGTGTCGTGACGACGAGTCTCGGGCTCGCCATGGGCCTCGCCTGGATCTACCGCAACTACGACTTCCCCCAACGTGTGTCCGGTCTGGTGCAGGCAGTGACCTTGCAATTCATTCCCCATCCCTACCGGGAACTCTTGATGATCACGGTGGGGAGCGTGCTGATCGTGCTCGGTTTTTGGCAACTTTCGCGTTCACTGTTGGCCCCGTTTCTCGATCGGCGCGCCGACAAGCGAGGATTGGCCGAAATCATTCACGCTCATCGCTTCGGTCCGCAAGAACCGGAGTTCCACATCGTCGCGATCGGCGGGGGGACGGGACTCTCGACATTGCTGCGCGGTCTCAAGGCGCACGATGTCGCGATTACGGCGATCGTGACGATGGGGGACGATGGTGGAAGCTCCGGTCGGCTACGGCAAGACTTCAATATTCCACCCCCAGGTGACATCCGCAACTGCTTGGTCGCACTGGCCGATGCAGAGCCGTTAATGAGCGAGCTCTTCCAGTTTCGCTTTCCTGAAGTGGGCTCGCCATTGGACGGACATAACTTTGGAAACCTTTTCATCGCCGCGATGACTCACGTGACCGGTAGCTTCGAGCGCGCCGTTGCTGAATCGTCGCGCGTCCTGGCGGTCCGTGGGCGAGTGATGCCGTCGACGCTGGAAAACATCACTGTCTGTGCTGAATTCGCGGATGGGCATGTCGTTCGCGGTGAGTCGGCGATCGGGCGCGAGCGTGGAAAGATTCAGCGCATCTTCCTCGATCCGGAGCGCCCGCAGGCTTACGAGCCAGCCCTCCTGGCTATTCTTTCAGCGGATCTGATCGTACTCGGACCGGGAAGCTTATTCACCTCGGTGATCCCGAATTTGCTCGTCGAGGGGATCGTGCAATCGATCCGGCTGTCGTCTGCGCTCAAGGTTTTTGTGTGCAACGTGACGACACAGCGGGGCGAGACGGATGGATTTTCGGCCGTCGATCACCTCCAGGCACTCGAACGGCATGCTGGTGGTCCCCTCGTGGATTGTCTGCTCGTGAACTCGAATCTGGAGCCGACTCGGCGACTCGTCGCGAGTGGCGTCTGTGGTGTTCGGCTCGATGGGTTGGAACAGCTCGCCGAGCGGATTCATGTCGTCCTCCAGGATGTGATCAACCCAGAGCAACCGTGGCGGCACGATCCTGCGAAGCTCGCGACTGCACTGCTCGCGTTGGCGCGTGCTGCGAAACGAGGATACGAGTGCGCAGGAGAGTATCGAGAGTGGGTTGGACCGGTCGGGAAAGAAGCTGGTCGAGTGCCCGTGGAGGCGATAGCGCAGAAGCGCGGCTGACCGTCGGACGACGATGAACCAGGAGGGTAGGGTTGTGGCAGTTCGTGTGGGCATCAACGGGTTTGGGCGAATCGGGCGACAGGTACTCAAGGCGATCCTGGAGGGCTACGACGACGAACTGGAGGTGGTTGCGGTCAATGACCTCACGACTCCCTCGACGCTCGCGCATCTCTTCGCGTGGGACTCGACGTACGGGCGCTGGGATGGCGAAGTGACCGCGACCGAGGATTCGATCGTGGTCGATGGTCGTGAGATCCGTGTCTACGCGGAACGGGAGCCGGGTAAGATTCCCTGGCGAGACCTCGAAGTCGAACTCGTGATCGAGTCGACGGGCTTGTTTACCGATGCAGCCAAAGCGCGAGCGCATCTGGAAGCGGGAGCGCAAAAGGTGATCATCACGGCTCCTGCCAAGGGTGAGGACATCACGATCGTGTTGGGTGTCAATGAGGATGCGTACGATCCGACTCGACATCACATCGTTTCCAACGCGTCCTGTACGACGAATTGCCTCGCACCGGTCGCGAAAGTTCTTCACGAGCACTTCGGCATCGTGCGCGGGCTCATGACGACGGTCCATGCGTATACCAACGATCAGCAGCTGCTCGATGCGCCGCACCGTGACCTGCGGCGTGCGCGTGCGGCAGCGATGAACATCGTGCCCACCACGACCGGTGCGGCGCGAGCGGTCGCGCTGGTGTTGCCCGAGTTGAAAGGAAAGTTCGACGGCTTTGCGATGCGCGTGCCCGTCGCGACCGTGTCGGTCATCGACTTCGTCGTAGAGCTTTCGCGTCAAACCACAACGGAGGAGATCAATGCGGCGTTCCGGGAGGCGGCGGAGAACGAACTGAACGGCATTCTCGGTTACACGGAAGAGCCGCTGGTCTCGAGCGATTTCCGTGGTGACTCGCGATCAGCGATCGTCGATGGTTTGAGCACCATGGTGCTCGATGGAACGCTGGCGAAAGTGGTTGCGTGGTACGACAACGAGTGGGGGTACTCCTGCCGCGTCGCCGATCTTGCGTATTACATGATGATCGGTTGTTTCCAGGAAGAGTGACGAGGCGACGCGGGGGTATAAGGATGGCGAGGCGGTTGCGAACGGTACGCGATCTGGAGGTCGAGGAGCGCCGTGTCCTTGTTCGGGTCGATTACAACGTTCCGCTCGAGGGAGGACGCGTTGTCGACGATACCCGCATCCGGGCGACCTTGCCGACGTTGCAGTGGTTGCTCGAGCGGCGGGCGCGGATCATCCTCTGCTCTCATCTCGGACGACCGAAGGGACAGGTGCGCGAGGAGTTGCGACTCGCACCGGTGGCGGCGACGCTGAGCGGGCTTCTCGGGCAAGCCGTACGCTGGGTGCGTGACATTGTCGGACCGGAAGCGCAGGAAATGGCCCGGCGCTTGCAACCAGGCGAAGTCGGCATGCTCG
Organism: Thermomicrobium sp.; assembly: GCA_034434855.1. GTDB lineage: Bacteria > Chloroflexota > Chloroflexia > Thermomicrobiales > Thermomicrobiaceae > Thermomicrobium. Next base: position 4,420 of record DAOTYK010000025.1, on the reverse strand, counting down.
AAAACCTCCGCTTCGATCCGCGCGAGGAACGGAACGATACAGAATTCGCAGCAGCCTTAGCCGCTCTGGCCGATTGCTACGTCAACGATGCTTTCGGTGCAGCGCATCGCGCGCATGCCTCGGTCGTTGCGGTGGCTCGTTTGTTGCCGAGCGCGGCGGGGTTCCTCATGGAGCGGGAAGTCCAAGCGTTGGAGCGCGTGCTCCGCAGTGACGAGCGACCGTTCGTCCTCGTGCTCGGTGGAGCGAAGGTATCCGACAAGATTGGTGTGATCGAGAACTTACTGCCGCGTGCCGATGCGCTCCTGCTCGGTGGCGGCATGGCCAATACGTTTTTGCGGGCACAGGGGCTCGAGACAGGGCGCTCGCTGGTCGAGGAAGAAAAGGTGCCCGAGGCACAGCGCATTCTCGACATGGCGGCCGAGCGTGGTGTGCGACTCGAACTTCCGCGCGATGTGGTCGTCGCACCAACGATGAGCGCTGTCTCACAGCGCCGAATCGTACCCGTTACCGCGATCCCTCCTGATCAAGCGGTTTACGATATCGGACCCGAGACGGTGCGTGCGTACTCAGCGGTGATCGCTGATGCCCGCCTCTTGGTCTGGAATGGGCCGATGGGTGTGTATGAGGTTCCCGAGTTCCGCGAGGGGACAAAAGGGATCGCCGAAGCCGTTGCCGGGTGTTCCGGTTTTACGCTCGTTGGTGGGGGCGATTCCGTGGCTGCGCTTCAGGAGCTCGGTCTAGCCGAGCGCGTTGGGCATCTGTCCACCGGTGGAGGGGCAACACTCGAGTACTTGGAAGGTCGCGAACTTCCTGGAGTCGCGGTGCTCATGGAAGAAGCATGAGAGTGGGGGATGCGTAGACCGCTCATCGCCGGTAATTGGAAAATGCATACGACCTATGAGCAGGCGCTGGAGTTGGCCAGTGCGATCCAGTCGCATTGTGGAATGGCGAAGTATGTCGAGGTCGTTCTCATTCCACCGTTCCCCTGGATCGTGCCGTTGTCTCGGCAGCTTGACGGAAGTTTGATTTCGCTTGGCGCCCAAACCTGCAGTGCCTTCGACGAGGGCGCCTATACGGGGGAAGTGTCTGCCAAGATGGTGGCCCCGTTTTGTCGCTATGTGATCGTCGGTCACAGCGAGCGACGACGCCTGTTCGGTGAAACGGATGCGGTGGTCGCTGCCAAGCTCCGTGCCGTATTGCGGAACGGCCTCCGGCCGATCCTGTGCGTCGGGGAGACGCTCGAAGAACGGGAGTCGGGCTCGACGAGAGAAACGGTCGAGCGACAGATCGCGGCGGCATGCAGCGATCTCGAGAGTGAGCAGGTGGCGCGACTGGTCATCGCGTACGAGCCGGTATGGGCAATCGGGACGGGTCGTCCAGCTACCCCCGCGGATGCCGAGCTGGTCGCTTCGTGGATCCGTGCCTGGTTCAGGGAGCGATTCGGGCCGGAGATCAGCGAGGGACTCCGCATCCTCTACGGTGGAAGCGTCACAGCTGCGAATGTGGGTGGCTTTCTGGCGGTCGCCGATATAGATGGGGCGCTCGTCGGTGGGGCGAGTTTGGATGCCCGCGAGTTCTGTAGCATTGTGGAGGCGGGTGTGGGACGTGCCCAGTATGTTGGCGAAGGAGGCTAGCAGCCGTGGAGACCGCATTCTACGTCGCGATCATTTTAGTTTCGCTCCTGTTGATGTCGGTGATTCTGCTGCAATCCAAGGCGTCCGGGTTCAGTGGTGCCTTCGGCGGAGATACGTCAGCGATCTATCGCACGCGGCGAGGACTGGAGAAGACGCTGTTCCAGTTGACAATCGGTGTTGCAGCCATTTTCGTCGTTCTCTCCCTCTTGGGACAGTGGCTGCTCTAGGCTGACTTCGACGAAGGGTCACCTGATTGACGACGGTACGGGGACGCGCGTCACTCCTGCGATCACGCCGGGTGCGCTGGTGGGCGCTTTGGCTGGCTAGCTCGTTGCTCGTTGTCCTGATCAGTGGAATCCTGGTTCTTTGGCGATTTCATGCACTCCCTCGCAGCGCTTCGAGCATGACACCGATCAGGAGTGAGTCGGTGCTCCCGAGCCCTTCGGCCGAGCCGGCGCGGGTCGTTGGCGGGACGTTCCGCGAGGGAATCATAGGGCAGATCGAGACGCTCAATCCGTTGCTCGCCGAGTCGACGGCGGAAGCAGCGGTGAGCGTGCTCGTGTTCGAGGGACTGGTCTGGGTGGACGGGAGCGGAGTGCCGCAGCCAGCGCTCGCGGAGCGTTGGACCGTGAGTGACGATGGATTGGAATACACCTTCGTTCTCCGGCCGGATGCCCAGTGGCATGACGGTGAACCCGTGACGGCCCGCGATGTCCTCTTCACGATACGCCTTCTCCAGGACCCTGATTTTCCCGGGAACGAGACGATGGCGAACTTCTGGCGAACGGTGACCGTCGAGGTCGTCGATGCAAGATCGGTCCGTTTTCGTCTACCCGAGCCGTATGCCCCATTTCCGACCTACCTCTCGTTGCCGATCCTACCGGAACATGTGTTGGCGGGAACGGTGGTGAGCGACTTGCCACGCAGCGGCTTCGAGTCGCAGCCGATCGGGAGTGGGCCGTACCGCATTGTTCGGTTCGATCGTGACCGGAGAGTGATCGAACTCGCTCGGCACGAGCCTTACCAGAGGCCGAATCCTCTGTTCGAGCGGGTGGAGTTGCATTTCTTCGAATCGGCCGATGAGGCTCTGGCTGCCTTTCGGCGCGGTGATCTGGACGCGGTCGATCTGGTGCCCTGGGGAGCGCTCCGTGACCCGAAGTTGGTGGGTTCTCACGCCCGCATCTACGCTCCATTACTCTTTGGGTACACAGCGCTCTTTCTGAATGGTCAGGCGCAGTTTTTCGCCGATGTCCGGGTCCGGCAGGCGTTGTCTCTGGCGATCGATCGTGTGCAGTTAGTCCGCGATGTACTCGACAATCGGGCTGAACCAGGAAATGGGCCGATTCCCCCAGCGTCATGGGCTTATCAAGCGCAAGAGTACCGATTCGATCGTGCGGCAGCACTGAGCCTTCTTCGAGAGGCAGGGTGGGAAGATCGCAACGGTGATGGGGTTCTGGACAAGGAGGGGTTGACCTTTCGCTTTACGCTACTGACGAACGTCGATGATCCGCAACGAGTGGCTGTCGCTCAGACAGTGGCGCAGCAACTGGCGGAAATCGGTATCAGCGTCACTGTCCAGCCAGTGGCTGCGGCGACACTCCAGCGGCAACTGTTGAATCGCGAGTACACTGCTGCGGTGTTCGGATGGATGTCCTTGACCGGCGATCCGGACATGTTCGAGTTCTGGCATTCCTCGCAAGCCGAAGAAGGGGCTAACATCACGGGTTTCCGGAGCCGCACAGTCGACGTGCTCCTCGAGAAGGCCAGGCAGGTATCCGATCAGGGGGAGCGGCGATCTCTTTACGTCGAGTTCCAACGCCTTTTCGCCGAATACGTTCCAGCGATAGTCCTGTATTACCCTCGTTATTGCCTCGTGATGAGTGATCGCATCGGCGGTGTCGATGCTGCACCGCTCATTCGACCCGAAGATCATCTCCGTCAGCTCCCACGCTGGTATCGGATCGCGGGGTAGCGTGCTCCCGTCATTTCGCCTATACTCGACACCGCGTGCTTGGTGCACATGACTGGAGGCATTCGGTGTATCCGCTTTTGCTCCCCTCATTCGGCTGGCAGGAACTCCTGCTCGTCCTCCTGATCGTGCTCGTCGTTTTCGGCGCTGGTCGGCTACCGGAGATCGGTAGTGCCATCGGACGCACGATCCGGGAGTTTCGGACAGCGACGCGCGAAGCGACTGCCGAGATTTCGGGAGACGAGCCGCGTTCGTGAACGAATCTCAGTGCTCGTCGCGAAAGACAGTGAGGAGCTGACTTGGACGCTGGTCGCTCCCCTCGTCCAGGAGTTCGCTGCATGTGATGCGATGCCACGGGTGGAGCGCTATGGTCACTCCCTCGACCGTGGTGGTCAAGCGTTTGCCGTCGCGTCGCCACGGATTCCGTCGTAACACGTACTGGTGCTGCGGATCAGGGAGTTTATCGACTTCGGCGACGAGCGGGTCGTCGATCAGGACATGAACGATGACGCGGAGCGTGCTCCGTTCCGCCTCGAATCCGGCGCGAGCGTTTTGGCTGAGACTCGACCATCCAGGTTTCCGAGATATGCGATACCTCGCTACAGGAGTGGTGTCGCGACACAGCGAGCGCCGAGGTCGGTCGCCTCGTCTATCTGTCCATCTGCTGCGAGCTGTATGAGTGTACCAGCCGCGGTCGTGATCAGTGATGTGACCTTCGCGAGGACCGGTGTGCTCGCGATCCGCGCCGCTCGGGCGACTTCCCCGATCACGTTACTAGTTTCGGGGTGACAGGCATCGATCGTTCCAGTATGGCCAA
>DAOTYK010000024.1:0-4516 GCA_034434855.1 Thermomicrobium sp. | reverse complement strand
AGCGTCCCATCGTTTCCCCCTGCCACTCGGCGCGTTCGCAGTTCCTCAACGAGTTCCCGCAAGCGATCCACATCGAGCTGTCCGATGTACTCGTGATGATCGAGTTGAGCAACGGGCGCTAAGTCGCACGCCCCCAAGCATCCATTGAAAACGTGCACGGTTAGAAGACCGTCGGGAGTCGTTCCATCCTCACCGAGACAGTATTCGGTCCGCAAAGCATCGACGACCTTCTGTGATCCAGCGACATAGCATGCCGCACCATGACAGAGCCACAGGAAATGCTCACCCGGTGGTTCGGTGCGAAAATCTGCGTAGAAGGTAAGCAGTCCATATACTCGATTGATTGTCACGCCTAGATGCTCAGCGATGAGTTGCGCGGCCTGTGGCGGTACCCACCCGTACAGGTGCTGTGCTTCCTGGCACGCACCGACGACCAGTTCCTGTGCTTCCTGGTGATCTCGCGGGCGATACCGTTCCCCGAGGATACGTCGGAGTGGCTGGAGATCGACCTCCCGGCGAGCCGTTTTGCGTTCCTCCATCACCCGATCCTCTCGCTCATCCGGGCGTCAGTATACGCGCACGCGCCAGCATCCAGCGAGCCACGCTATACTCATTGCCAAATCGGGGGAATTCCGTATGTTCTGGCTGGACAGACTCGTCGAAGAGCGCATCCGCGAAGCACAAGAGGGCGGTGCTTTCCGCAATTTGACAGGTGAGGGACGTCCCCTTCCACCTGACGAGGGCGGTCCCAGCGACGTATGGGCCGCGCATCGGATCCTAAAAAAGAATGGGCTCCTTCCCGATTGGTTACAGCTGCGGAAGGAAATCTACGCGGAGCGTGCCTTGGTTCGGCAGGCCTGGGACGAATACTGGCGAGCGGTGGAAGAATTCGATCGAAACGACCCCGGGCACATCGCCATCCTGCGTCGCTTGGCATGGCGTTACCGGGAACTGGCCCGCGCCATCAACAAGAAGATCGATCTACACAATCTTCGTTGTCCATCATTGGGGCATGAACTCGTACGCTTGCCCGAGGACATGATCGAACGCGAATGGCGTCGTCGCGGAGAATCCCCACCCTGAGGCTGGCTCATCGACTCCCACCGTTACCGGTGTAACCGAATAACCGCTGGAAATCACCATCGAAGTGTTCGAGAAAAGCCCGGATCTCCTCGACATCACGTTCGGTTACGGGTTCCCTGCTCGAGTGAGCTGTGGTCGCAGCAAACTCTTCCTCACCGATGACCGCGGCGATCAAACTCGAGGCGCCACAAGAGTGACAGGTCAGCCGGAACGCCCATGTCGAACGAGAACGCCCGAGGGCCTGCAGATCCTCCGGAGCGAATCGTTGGCCACAGACCGCGCACCGCTCGACCAAATTGAGCACGATCGCTCGAACACGTTCCCAACGCGGATCCATGCCTCTCCTACTTCTTGTCCAAGTCATCGAGATCGAGCGACTCGATCACCTCTCGGAAAACCGACAAATCTGCCTCGGAGATCGATTCCTCCGATTCGACTCGCTCGATTTCCGGCGGCTCCAATCCCGCTTCGCTCTCCGATTCCTCTTCACTCTCCAACCGGACACCGGCGCGATCCATCACCGACTCATCGACATAAATTGGCACCTTCGCGCGGACCGCCAGAGCGATCGCATCGCTCGGTCGACTGTCGATCTCGATACGTCGGCCATTGACCGTGAGGACGATCCGGGCATAAAAGATCTCCTGAGCGAGATCCGTGACCGCTACCTCCCGAATCTCCGCCCCGAGTTCAGCGATGATCGTGCGCAGGAGGTCATACGGCAACGGGCGGGCAGGCGCCATGCCTTGGATCGCCATCGCGATCGCCTCGGCCTCGAATGGGCCGATCCAGATCGGGAGGTGCCGATCTCCATGGACCTCCTTCAGGAGCACGACCCGATGCTGTGTCACCAAGCTGACGCGGATGCTATCGACAACCGTCTCGATCATACCCTGCACCTTCCTCTGGCACGCTCACATCCTCGTACAGGGCCCCTCCCGCCACGCCCACACGTTGTGCTCCTCGCGTCATCACCATTCTACACTCCTGGGCCAGTCACTCCAAGGCGTATGCTGGCGTGCCCAAAAGTTTCGCCTCGTCCGGCGGCCAGTATGTGAGCCACGCCTTCCCGATGATCGACGACATCGGCACCGCACCGAAGACGCGCGAGTCACTGCTGTTGTTCCGGTTGTCGCCCATCACGAACACATGCCCGGGCTCCACCACGTACTCGTGATTCAGCGCCATTCCCCGCCACCTCGTCGGTTCCGTCAGATAGGGCTCGATGAGACGCTTCCCGTCGATGTAGACAGCTCCGTCGCGGATTTCGACGTGTTCCCCAGGCAAGGCGATGATCCGCTTGACGTACGGCTCGCTTCCTCCGTTCGGGGGTCGAAAGACAATGATGTCACCGCGCTTCGGCTGACCGAACGGGTACCAGACCCAATCCTGGTCGATTTGTACTCCCGGCACAGCTGCCAGCCACCGACCGAGCGGAATTCCCATGTACGCACGCCGGTTGACGATGAGCATCTCCCCATTGTGCAGTGTCGGCTCCATACTGGAGCCGTCCACGCGATAGTTCAGGATGAGCCCCCGGATAGCAACGAAAAGAACGAGCGCGATCAGGAGTGTTTCGGCAAGATCCCACGCGAATGATCGCCGACGCGCCTCCTCTTTCGCTGTCCCCACCGGCTCACGCTCACCCTCGAGATCCCTCATCGCATCCGGCTCCGAGTCTCATCGGTAACCATCCGGACGCCGATTATATCTGGTGAAGAGCATGCGGACGCAACAGCAGGAGCAACCCCCATTAAGCACCTTCAGCGAGGTTCGTCGATCGCCCAACGTTCTTGCCTCTTGACGGAACTCGGCCACGGCAAGAATGAGTACTGTCTTCCTCGCCCGTGACGAACGATTCTCCGAAGTCACACGAACGCGTACAATCGAAGTCATGCGGGCGAGTGACGATCCCACTGTTCGCGAACTCCAACCCCTCCCGTCGGGCGAGAAGCGGCACTTCTCGTCACACTGCGTCATCCAGCCATCCCCCAGATCGACGGCTCCTTCGTCGAACGGTGTGGCTGTTGTCTCGTGCTCGAACTCGTACCCGGAGAAGACCTCGAGCGTTACCTCGCACGCACCGGTCAACCCGTTATCGAGTCACTCCTCATCGACTGATCGCTCCAGTTACCCGATGGTCTTTCGTGTCTCCATACTCAACAACCACAACTGATCGTGTTTCGTGATCTCGAGCCATCGAACATCATGCTTCGACCGGATGATACGCTCTGCCTCATCGATTTCGGCATCGTTCAACTGTTCCAACCACTCTGCCGCGGCACTGTGGTCGGTACAGTCGGCTACGCACCACCGAGACGGTACCGCGGGAGCATCGATCCACGCGGTGATCTCTCTGCATCGGGAGCAACACTTTATCACGTCGCAACTGGCGTCGATCCCTGCGACCAGCCGTCTTTCTCGCTCTCCCAAACTCCTCCCTGGAGGTTCGATCCCAAACTCACCACGGCATTCGAGAACGCCATTCTCCGGGCACTGGCCTACGATCCCAGCCAGGGTTTCTCCGATGCCGGAGCCATGGCCGCAGCGCTGCGCGCTCTGCGCGATACAGCCCCTCGTCGTCCTTCGGCAACAGCCGGTCGCAAGACCGATTGCGCAATTCGAGCACTGCCCCGAGAGGGATCGATTTTCTGGCTCTTTCAGACCGGTGACGAAGTGCATGAATCAGCTGTCCTGGACAACTCGCTCGTCACCGTGGGTTGGCATGATGGAATACTTTACGTGTCGAGCGCAATTCGGGTGCCCTCCGCTGGAGTAATCCAACTGGACGAGCTATCGCCACCACCTCGTGTCTGACTCGAGGGCTCGTATTCTCCGGCTCTGACGACGGCCCCGTGTATCCAGTCGGAACCCGCACCGGTCACCTCGCCTGGCGCTACCGCACCGCTGGCCCAGTTCGTGCCTCCCCTGCGGTCACACAAGCGAACTCGTCGCCATCGGCAGCGATCATGGATGCCTCTATGTCCTTTCCGCTGTTATTGGAGACGTGATTTGGCGCCGAGACTGTCGTCATCCTGTCCGCGCGACACCGGTCTCCGGCACCAACTCCTTACTGACAGCCTCGGACGATGGCGTCGCTGTCAACTGGCGCTTGGTGGATGGTCGCCCTCTCTGGCACCTGCGGGTACCGGGTCCGGTATGAATCAGCCACCTGCTGACCACGGGCGGATCGTCCTCGCTTCACTATTACACAGTCACCTGCCTCGAGTGGGATGGCACCATCATCTGGCGACGCTGCTTCGAGCAACCCTTCGTGGCATGCCCGGCAAGATGGTCGCACCTGCTGATACTCGTTGGCCATACTGGAACGATCGATGCCTGTCACCCCGAAACTAGTAACGTGATCGGGGAAGTCGCCCGAGCGGCGCGGATCGCGAGCACACCGGTCCTCGCGAAGGTCACATCACTGATC
>DAOTYK010000023.1:0-2126 GCA_034434855.1 Thermomicrobium sp. | reverse complement strand
CTCCTGATCCAGGTGCGGCCGGAGTGGGAGATCCACGCCGGGGGTGGAGAAGACTGGTACTGGGCACGTTACGAGGATCTCGTCCTCAAGTATCGAGATATCGACGTCCGTGTCGATGTCGTTTTCGGTTTGGACGAGCTGATCGCGAAGTACCTGGGTGGCGAAGAGGCAGTGGCAGCCGCACGCAGCTGGTGGGAGCAGCAACGGCAGGAGCAGAGACAGTCATGACACGGCCGCTTCCCGCACCCCTTCCAGAGCGATCGGTCATCGAAACACCGCAGCCGCGCATCTCGTTGCCCGTCGTGACGGCATTCGAGTGGGCAACCCGTCTCGCTCCCCTAATCGGGGAGATACTGCAGCGCTCGGCGGATCGAGGTTCCCCGCGATCGGTACCGTCGCTGACTCCGTTTACCGTCGTCGAAAGTCTGCGTATCGAACTGATCGAGCATGTCGACGGACGACGCGAGTGGCAGCTCGAGCACGTCAAGATGGCAGCACCCCGGCGTCGTCGGCTTCCGGGACGCTGGTCGCTCGCGTTTCCGCTGCTCGGGCTCCTGACTGTGATCGCGGCACGGGTCGCCCGTTCAGCGACCCGCTGACGAACGCGAGACCGGTGCGTGCCCGCGAGTTCACTCGCTCTCGCGCAGTTTCCGCTCTCGCACCGGTGCGGCACCCTCCTCCGCCGAGCGCGGCCGGTCACCGATCTCCTCAGCCAGCACGTGGGTCGCTTCCTCCACCGTCTCGGCTTCTTCCGCCTCCTCCAACACGACGACGACCACGTCCGGATCGGTCTCGAGTTCGACGCCGACTGGCAGCGGGATCTCTCCGGCATGAATGGCCGTGCGCTCGCGGGAAAGCAAGCTCAAGTCGACCTCGATATGCTCCGGAACGGCATCCGGCAGCGCCCGGATCTCCAGCTCCGGCGTCTGGATGGTGACGACACCGACCACATCTGGCGCCAATTCGCCGACGGTCACGACCGGCACGGTGACCGTCACGGGTCGAGCCAGGTCAGGAGCATAGAACTCCACGTTCAGAATTTTGCGGGTGACCGGATGCAGCGCGACCTCACGGATGAACACCGGATACGTCGTTCCGTCGACGACGAGATCCACGAGTCGCGCGGTCCCGACGCGATGGAATGCCCGCTCGAACTCGCGCTCATCCACCGCGACCGGAATCGGCTCAGGAACGACCGGTCCCGCAATGACACCCGGCGTCCTCCCGAGCCGGCGCAGGCGCCTGACCTTTTTCCCGAAAACCGTTCGACGTTCGCCGTTCACTACTGGGTGCTCAGTCATGATCGCCAGCTCCGTCTCTTCGCCTTCCCACCCTGCACCATGCACACCAACATGCTAGCCTACACGAAAGCCCAGCCCTCGCCAAATCGGTGGCCTCTCGCAAGCAAGGGGCAACCTGCTCCTCTGCCAGAACGGATCATCGTGGTTCCGAGTGACGCGGGTCACGATCGGTCAGCAGGATGAACGTCGGCTCGATTCGTGACCTTTAGGGGAGACGCCCAGCCGGCGTCATCTGCCAGAGTGCAGACGACGCACGACCTTACTGGGGCCCTGGAAACGGATCGACAGTGGTGGAACCGCGGTCAGCACGACAATCGGAGAATGACCCACCAGTCACTGAACTTCTCCTGTACGTCGTCGTGGCTGCCCGAGTACTCGGGCTTCTGGAGCAGAGGCTGATGACCCAGCCCCTCTCACCCGAGCGCGAAATCACCGCGCTGCACCTCCTGCTCGTGCTCGGCCCGCTCCGCGCCAGCGAACTGGCTGCACTCTTGGGCATTTCGCGCGCTGCCGCAACTCGTCTGATCGATACGTTGGAACAGGCTGGACTGGCGCACCGGGAGCCCGATCCTCGGGATCGACGAGCGATCCTCGTCGCCGCTACTCCGGCTGGGCGCCTCGTGGCTCTTTCAGAAATCGCTCCACCGGCAGCGATCAGCCTCGCCGCGAACCGCTTGCCGCCCGAGATTTTGGCTGCGCTCTCCGAAGGACTGGAAAGGCTTCTCGGGGAACTCACCCAGGGACTCCCTCGCGCACGCCGTCATAACGCGACTTCCTCACGTGTGCGCCGCTCGAGGAACGGAACCACACAACCCAGTGCCGACA
>DAOTYK010000022.1:0-3670 GCA_034434855.1 Thermomicrobium sp. | reverse complement strand
TGCGGGGTTTGTTGCCGGCTGTCGCGGTGCTCGTCATCGCCTGCCCCTGCGCGATGGGGCTAGCCACACCGACGGCCGTCATCGTGGGGACAGGTCGTGGTGCGGAACTCGGCGTGCTCGTGAAGCGTGCCGAGGTCTTCGAGCGCATGGAGCAGCTCACGACGATGGTCCTGGACAAGACCGGCACGCTCACGCTCGGGCGCCCGACCGTGACCGACGTCGTCCCGCTCGCGGGCTGGAGCGCCGCGGAACTCCTGCGACTCGCCGCGGCGGCGGAAGCGCGTAGTGAGCATCCGCTGGCGCAGGCGGTCATCGAGGCAGCGAAGGAGAACGACGCGACGGTGCAGTCGGTGGAGCGGTTCGAAGCGTTCCCGGGTCGCGGTGTGGAGGCGCTGGTCGCGGGGCGCGCGCTCCTCGTTGGGACGATGCGCTTTCTCCGAGAGCGCGGCGTCGCAGTCGAGCCGGCGAGCGAGGAAGCAGCAGCACTCGAAGCGGCGGGCAAGACGGTGATCGCGGTAGCCGTCGATGGTACTCTGGCGGGTCTCATCGGGCTCGCTGATCGGCCGCGCCCGGAAGCGCCGACCGTCGTGCGCGCGTTGCGGGAGCGTGGTCTGCGCGTCGTTCTCTTGACCGGCGACAACGAGCGGACAGCGCGCAGCATCGCACGGGCGGTCGGAATCGACGAAGTCCAGGCCAATGTCTTACCTGACCAGAAGGCGAGCGTCATCCGTGCGCTCCAGGAAGAGGGCCAGATCGTCGGTATGGTCGGTGACGGGATCAATGACGCGCCCGCTCTCGCCCAGGCAGACCTCGGGATCGCGATGGGGAGCGGGACGGATGTCGCGCTCGAGGCCGGCGACGTCGTGCTGGTGCGACCGGACCTGCGTGGGATCCTGGTCGCGCTGGAGCTCGCGCACCGGACACTGGCGACGATCCGGTGGAACCTCTTCTGGGCGTTCGCCTACAATACCGTGCTCATCCCCGTCGCGGCAGTTGGACTGTTGAACCCGATGCTGGCTGGTCTGGCCATGGCGTTGAGTTCGGTCTTCGTGGTGACGAACTCGCTGCGCTTGCGCCGGTTCGCGCCCGCAGGTTGGGAAGGACGAGAGACCGGCCGAATCGGTGCAGAGAGCGGTGCCCTCGCGGCGCGGTGACGACCCTCCTCCGTTTCGCCGCGATTGCCCAAGGGGGGTGGCACGGACGGGTCAACCGTGGGTCATCGGGACGAAACCGTTGGCGGTCAAGAATTCCTGGACATCGGTGAACGCGTTGAAAAAGAGCGGTGTCCCGGCGAAGGACAGCGGCGAGACGGGGCCGACGGTCATGAAGGAGTAGACGCGACTGGTCGGATCGAAACTCGCGTGTGGGTCGCGGAAGAGACGATACAGAGCGAGCGCGTGCTCGTCACCTCCGGCGAAACTCTCCAGAGCGCGATACTCTTGACCGAGTCCCAGCCCGTAGCCGAAAAAGGCAATGCGGAGCTGCGAGATGATCTCGGGATGGAGACTGGCGAGCGATTGGCTGATGACCAGCCAACCGACCCCGTACTTCCGTGTCGTGCGCACCGCATCGATGAGGAGTGCGCGGATTTGCGCTCGGGGGGATTCGGGGTCGAGATAACCGGTGGGTGCCAGGCGGTGCGCTTCGTCGATCAGGATGAGCGTGTTGAGATTTTCCGACCTGGCATAGGCCTGTTCGGCAGCCGAGCGGATCCCCTCCAAAAGACGCCGAATCACGATTTCCTGGATCGTCTCGTTCCAGAGTACCGGCTCGTGCCGGTCGGCAGGATCGGCTCCCGATAGATCAAGGGAGACGATCAACCGATCGCTGGGTCGGAACAGCCCATCGAGGACCCGCCCGATCGTGCGAGCGCGTGGATTCCCGCGGTCACTGAAGAGCAGGGCCAGCGGTCGCCAGGAGTGCGTGTAGAGTTCGTGACGATCGACTCGCTGCAGCATGTACTGGAAACGGGCGCGCGCTTCCGCTGACCGGTAGAACACGCGCTGAACCTGCTCGTCGCTCAGGATCGACAGCACCCGTTGGAACGTCTTCAGCTGGTGCAGTTCAGCCAGTTGCACTCCTTGCTTGCGCAGATGCTGCGCGATCTCGCGGGCAGCGAGTTGACGGTTTTCGCGGACACCGAAGGAAAGCTTGTCAAAGAATACGGAGGACACGAGCAGCTCTTCGAGCAGTTCCCAACGGTCGAGGATGAGGTCGCGAACCGAGAGGACAACGGCGACGCGGCCGAGCGAGTCGTGCAGGACGGTGCGGAGCGGAAGAGGAAAGCCGCCTGGTGCGGATCGGTCACGGAGATCCTTGCTGAATTCGCCTTGCGGATCGATGACCAGGAGCGCCATCTCCGGGTGCCGCGCATACGCGAGCAGCAGCATCTTGGCCAGGACGGACTTTCCGGACCCGGTCTTCCCGAAGATGCCGACGTGGTACGCCTCGCCGGCCCCGCGGGGGCCTCGACCGAAATGTTTGAACCAGAGCGGAAGCTTGGGTCCCGAACCGTAGACGCGACCGAGATAGAAGAGTTCGGCCCGAGCATGGGCGAGCAACTGATCGAGAACCTCGTCTCCCACGGCGAAGATCGGTGTACCGGTGGGAGGGACCGTGCCGAGGATCGAGGGGCGGAAACCGGTTCCATCCTCCGCGAACACAGCGCTGATCGCCAGCATCCCCTGATGGGTATCCTGTCGCTCGCTCACCGCGTCGATCCGGCCACGCTGCCGAACCAGGCTGCGGATGGTCGGATCCTCGTGCCAGACATTGCGCAAGACGATCTCGGTAATCTGTCCGAGCGCGTAATGCCGCACCCCATCCTGGACGAAGGGCAGGAGAACCAGTTCGCCGACCAGCTTGCGCCGAGTCGCTGCCTCGAGCAACTCCAGCGTGAGCTGGCCCGTGGATGAGGGGGAGCCGAGCACACCGATCGGTGCGGTACCATCGTGCAGTAGGGCGATGCTGCTCATGGCGATGAGAGCGATTCGCTGCGGTAGCTCTCCAGGGAGAGAAACACGTCGTCAGGTAGCGGATACCCACGGGCTGCTGCCTCGCGCACCGCATGCCGGAGCGCTCGCGTCGCGCGACGGAGCGAGCGCACCATTCGGTCAGCTAAGTAGAGTGGAAACGGCTCCCGGAGCTTCCCACTCGCGCTCTGGTAGTGCACGGCTTGGAGCACGCTGGCCAATCGGCCGGTATCGACCGCGACGGACTCGTGCAGTTCGAGGCGGAGCGCCGGTAGCCACGGGTGAGAGCGCACATAGACCACGCGGAGTCGATCGACCGCGCGCAGCACCCGCTCGATGGACGAGCTGGCGCGCAGGCGAAGGGTGTCTGGCATGAGATCGAGGCCGAACGCGTGGGGGCGTCGACCAGTGGTGACTGGGATCGGCCATGTGAACTCCCCTGGATCGAGGAGGATAGTCAGGAGGGCTCGGTCGTCGAGCCGTTGGTCGAGGCCGAGCCGATCAGCGAGATCGCGCCGTGCGGTGTATTTGGGCACGCCGACCCAGCAGCGCGGAGGGTCGGCTGAACACAGGACACGAGCGAGGTCTTCCAGCCGCTCGGGCAAAGCCTCGAGGAAAATACGTGCCGCCGGTGACAGCGGCTTTCGGGGAGCGAGCGCGCGCAGCGCCTGATCGAACGCGATGAGCGGGGTCGTGAG
>DAOTYK010000021.1:0-2755 GCA_034434855.1 Thermomicrobium sp. | reverse complement strand
AGCCAATCGATTCCATATTCCATGCTCATTGCCGAAACATTACCGCCAGCGTTCCGCACACACGCGTTCAGCCTGCGCAGCGCGGCATGGAATATCGGGTTCGCCGGGGCAAGCTTCGTTGCAGGGCGGATCATCGTCGGGGCAGGCTACGCACCAGCGTTCGTCACCTATAGCGCATTCTGCACCTTGGCAATCGCGTACTTCTCGTTGCCCTTCCGGCATCACCCAATCGCGCACGCATGCATCCGACCGGGAGTTCCGATGAGCCAGCAACTTCGTTCGTTAGAACCCTCAGCGAGTCGGCAGACTTTCGGCCAGTTCGTCGACCAAGAGCCGCGCGATTTCCAGACAAGACGTCGCTGCCGGTGAGGGAGCATTGCGAACATGGACCACGCGGCCATGCCGCTCCAACACGAAGTCGTCCACGAGTTGGCCGTCCCGAGTCACCGCTTGCGCCCGCACACCGGATGGGCCAGGAAGGAGGTCATCTTCTTCGAGCTCCGGAACGAAACGCTGGAGCTCCCGGAGGAAGGCTCGCCGGCTAAAATCGCGCCAGAGTTCCATGAGGCCGACTCGCCAGTATCGACGTGCCAAAATACGAAAACCGGGATAGGAAACCGCTTCCCAGAGATCGTGCCAATCGATGTCTGTTCGACGGTATCCCTCACGGGCAAAGGCTAGAACCGCATTCGGCCCGAGCCACACCGTGCCATCCAAGCGGGGGGTGAAATGGACGCCGAGGAAGGGAAAGCGAGGATCGGGGACCGGATAGACGTTGGTCCGCACGAGGTGACTGCGTTCCGGACGGAGAACGTAGTAGTCCCCACGGAAGGGCACGATGGCGGGGTCAGGTCCCCCACCGCTCATTCGTGCCAAGCGATCGCTGAACAGACCGGCACACACCAGAGCGAAGCGTGTCTCTAAACAACCAGCACTCGTTTCGATCGCGATCGTGCCGTTGCGCTGTCGGAAAGCCATGACATGGTGGCCCAAGCGAATTTCCCCACCCGCCGTACGAACATCGTCAGCGAGTGCCTCCGCCACACGAACGAAGTCCACGATACCCGTCCGCGGCGACCAGATTGCGCGCACCCCCGTCACGGCCGGTTCGCGCTCTCGTATCTCTTCCGGCCCGAGGAGCTGTAACCCCTGAACTCCGTTCGCTTGTCCCCGTTGAAAGAGGTCGAGCAAGCGTGGAATCTCGTCTGGATTCGTCGCCACCACCAATTTGCCGATCAACCGATACGGAATGCCCCGCTCCTCGCAGTAGCGGATCAGCTTCGCCGCACCGGCCACACAAGCGCGCGCTTTCAGCGAGCCTGGTCGGTAGTACAGGCCTGAATGGATCACTCCGCTGTTCTGTCCCGACTGGTGCGCCGCGACTCTCCCTTCTTTCTCCACGACCGCTAGCTTCACGCGTGGAAAACGAACCAGCAGTTCGCGGGCAGTGGCGAGTCCGACCAGTCCAGCACCCACCACGACGACATCGAACATCGCACTCACCCTCACATTCCCGGAGGTTCGCGCTCGAGCGTGAAGGTGCGGTTCCCACAGGCCATACAGACTACTGGGCGATGCAGGCCACGCTCGAAGAATCCGCAGTTGGAACAAGTCCATCGAGTGAGAGCAAAGAGGCGAACCAGATCGGCCCTTGTGACGATACCGACTAGACGACCCTCTCTCAACACCGGCACGCGGCGAACGCGTTGCTGGACGATCAAGTCAGCGATCGCCTCTGCCGGTGTCTCCTCGGTGACAGCGATCACATCCCGGGTCATGACTTCGCCAGCTGAGCGGCCATGCTTTGCCAGGAGATCGAACTCCGAGACGATGCCGAGCACGCGGCCCTCGTCGTCCGTCACCGGAACTCCCGTGATCCGGTGCGTCATGAGCAACCGTGCCACCTCGTCGACAGTGGTATTCGGCCGCACGGTCACGACATGTTTTGTCATGACCTCTTTCGCCAACACAGTGTCGCCCGGATCACGTGTCATGAGCCGCCCTCCCCGCCATCCGTGGATCGCCACAACCGCATCGTAGCACGTCACTCTTGCCGGCGCGAGCTTTTCCAGGTCGCTTGCGGCGGCTCAGGCATCTCGAGCTACACGGCCGACGCCAGATCACGCTGATGTCGATCGGCCATGAGAGCTGATCTCACGCACCGCCGCGCGCAAGCCGATTGCCCGCACTCGCCTCCTGCAGCCCGTATACTTCGACCGTGAGCGTGCGAAGCCGATCGAGGAACGCCATGGTAGAGTCTGTCGATTTCGTGATCATCGGCGCCGGTATCATGGGTTGCAGCCTCGCCTACCACCTGGCTGAACGCCGAGCAGGCCGTATCGTCGTGCTCGAGCGGGACGAAATCGCCCGAGGCGCAACTGCTGACGCTGCTGGTGGTATCCGCCTCCAATTCTCCACGGAGACGAACATCCGCCTTTCTCTCCTTAGCTTCGAGTACTGGGAGTATTTTCCCGAACTCTTTGGAATCGATATCGGTCTTCATCAATATGGTTATCTCTTCTTGTTGAACCAACCGCAACATGTCGAAGCATTTCAGCAGTCTCTCGAGCTGCAGCAGGCCTTGGGTGTGCCAGCTCGCTGGGTAGATCCAGACGAGATCGTTCGTCTGCAACCGTCGGTACGGACCGACGACCTCCTCGGTGGAACCTACTGCCCGCGTGATGGCTGGTGCGATCCATACTCAGCGACGATGGGGTTCGCTCGAGCAGCCCGGGAACTCGGCGTGGAGTTCCGG
>DAOTYK010000020.1:0-3463 GCA_034434855.1 Thermomicrobium sp. | reverse complement strand
TGCCGCACGGCCCAGCGCTGACTGGTCCAGAGCAAGCGAGCGACTGCCTCGTCGAGATCACACCACGCGTAGTCGTCATGGGCTTGCGACAACCGGACAGCTGCTCGCGGCTCGACCAGGGCAGCGAAGGCAGGGGCGAGGACGATCGCGTCGCTCGCATGATCGTAGAATTGGGCGATGTAGTCCGCCGAGTAGAGTTTCTGTGGCACGAGCCCGGTCTGCTCCAAGAGTTCGCGCGCTGCTGCGTCGAGCGCACGCTCGTTGGGCAAGATCCGCCCATGGACAGCGTGCCATGTCCCACCGAGCGGCGCGTCTTCGCGGCGACGCAACAGGAGAAACTGTACCTCGTGGGCAGGACGCTGCGGAAGACGACGGAAGACATAGACATCGACGAGATCGGCCACGATCCGCGGCATCGCTCCCCATATCCCTCGCACTGGCCCGGCGAGAGCCGGTCGTCCCCCGACGCATACCGCGAGGATAGCACGTCACCGGGAGCGAGGGATCACCAGCGATGTCGACGACGCCACCATTGGTAGCGGAGCCAGCCGATGAGTCCCTGACGCGGTGGTGGCAGGTCGATGTCGCGGCCGCGCCAGCGTCGCGCCGTAGGGGGCGCCCAGGAGTTTCCGCGGACGAACTGGCGCACGACGGGCGTGAAGAAGGAGAGCAGACTGGCTAGGGCGAGGAGCATCGCCAGGGTCCGCGACCAGTCGCTGACCAGCACAGCGAGCAGCGCGAGCAGGAACGCTGCCGCCAACAGCACCGTATTCTCCGGCAACGAAAAGCGTGGCCCGGGAAACCGACGACGCGGTCGCGGCAAGCGTGGTCGTCGCAACGGACGCAGCGCACGTCGCCACCACGGCTCGCGCTCCGCTTTCTCCAAAATCTCGAGAATCTGCTGTTCCAAGCGGGACGAGCGGCGTTCCTGTGGCATGGTCGGCCTCCTCAGTCCTTGCACTGCGGTGCGCGCGCGAGCGTTGCCACAGCTGCGATGGCTCGATCGATTTCTTCCTCGGACGTCGACCATCCAGGCGAAAGGCGGACGGTTCCACAGGGATACGCGCCGATGGACCGGCAGGCCTCGCTCGCACCGTGGAACCCTGCCCCGGCCAGAATGGCGAACTCCTGCTCCAGCACACGCGCTAGGTCGAGCGGTCGCCATCCCTCCACCTGGAACGAGACGAGAGCGACGCGGGAAGCAGCCTGAGCCGGCGTGAACAGTCGCACACCTGGTAGAGCGGTGAGGCCGGCGACGAGTCGCTCCGTGAGCAGGCGAGCGCGCTCCCCCGTACCAGCCAGGCCAGTCCGTGCCAGCCAGTCCACGGCCGCCCCCAGAGCAGCGAGTCCGACTGTATCGAGTGTCCCCGCCTCGTACCGCTCCGGGAGGCTGCGTGGCCCCGCATCATCCGGAGACTCGCTTCCTGTCGCGCCATCGCGCAGCGGAACGAGCTCGGACGGGTCGATGCGCGGACCGACGACCAGCGCTCCGGTTCCCGGAGGACCGAGCAGCCACTTGTGCCCACTGAGAGCGACCAAATCGGCACCCAGGGCATCGAGAGCCAACGGAATGACTCCTGCAGTCTGGGCTGCATCGACCAGGACAGAGGCCCCGCGAGCATGCGCGAGCTCGACGATCTCGCTGACCGGCTGGATCGCACCCGTCACGTTCGAAGCGTGGCAGACGACGACGAGACGCGTATTGGGGCGCAACGCGCGGCGCACGTCCTCCGGATCGACTGTCCCATCGGCCCCGACCGGCACGCGCGTCGTGGTGACACCGAACATTTCGAGTGCGCGCAAGGATTTCCGCACCGCATCGTGCTCGAGCACGGTCGTCACCACATGGTCACCCGGGCCCAGCAACCCCTTGAGCGCGAGATTGAGCGCATCGGTACCGCTAGCCGTGAAGACGACACGCCGCGGATCAGCCACACCGAGGAACGCTGCCAGCCGCTTCCGGGCCTGCTCGACCGCTTCCCAGGTCGCCCGCGCCAGGCGGTGCCCTGTCCGGGCGGGAGCACCGCTCGCCGTTGCCAGGAAGGTGGCGAGCGTTTCACGCACGACATCCGGTTTGGGCCAGCTGGTCGTCGCGTTGTCCAAATAACAGATCATCCCCGTCACATCCCGATGTACCGCGCGTACAGCGCGCGGGCGACCGCAGGATCGGTCGTTCCACGCACGATGGCTCGCCCGTCCGGGAAGACCGTCAACTCATAACCCTCCACCATGAATCGTATCAGGTACGGGTTATGTAGGAGCGGCCCGAGGGCCGACAGGCGCTCGGCGAGCGCTGCGAGATCGAGCGAGACGGCGGGTCGCACCACAACCTGGACGGCATCGCGTCCACACAGGGAGACGATGCGATTCGCCATCTGCTGGCGGAGGAAGGCACGTTCGCCTCGACCACAAGCTGGGCAATCCGGCCGGCGCTCCACGGCAATGTGCGCGATCTCCACGTTCCAGAGATCGATGGACAGCAGGCCAGGATTGCGAGCGAGCCGGTCACCCACCAGGAGCTTGAGCGCCTCGCTGGCTTGCAGGGCACCGATCAGCGCCACCGCGGGGCCGAGCACACCGACGGTGTCACAGGTGGGAACGCTGCCTGGTGCTGGCGGATCGGGGAACAGGCAGCGAAGGCAGGCCGTCTCGTAGGGAACGATCGTCATCGTGGAACCATGTGTCCCGATCGCACCACCGTAGACCCACGGTTTCCCCAGTTCCAGCGCCGCATCGTTCAAGAGGTAACGCAGCTCGAAGTTGTCGCTCCCATCGACCACGACATCGACGTCGGCGATCAGCCCGGTGATGGATGTCGCATCGACGTCGAGGACAACCGGCTCCACCGCAATCGTCTGATCGATCCGCTGGACAGCCCGCGCCGCCGCGACCGCCTTGGGGAGCGCCGCCCGCACGTCCTCTTCCTCGTAGAGCGCCTGACGCTGCAGGTTCGTCCACTCGACCACGTCGCGATCGACCAGCCGGAGGAAACCGACCCCCGCTCGAGCGAGCAGCATGGTCGCGTGACTGCCGAGTGCCCCCAGCCCGAGGACGCAGACACGTCCCGCTCGGATGCGGGTTTGGCCAACTCGTCCGATGACGGGGAGAAGGAGTTGGCGGTGATGGCGCTCCGCTGGCTCGTCGCTGGTCATCGCGTGTTCCCGCCTACTCGATACATATGGTACAGTTGCCAATCGGCTCGTCCCAAGCGGGCTGGCCACGGCTCCTGCGCGTCCGAGGCGAGCTGGCCCGGCTCGTTCTCCTGGGGCGAGGCGATCGACCGATGAGGAGAGAGTACGCCCGTGAATACCGTTCGCCTGACTGTCGTCGCTCGCGACGGCGTTGCGAGTTTCCTCGGTCCTGGCCACGCGATCAAGATGCTGGCGGCTGCCTGTAGCCGCAATCCGGTGACCTTGACCGAGCTCCTCGACTACACGGCACCCTTCGACACCGATTTCGTCGA
>DAOTYK010000019.1:0-3336 GCA_034434855.1 Thermomicrobium sp. | reverse complement strand
CGCTCCTGGCGACCCAGCAGGTGGCGGCGCTCTTCGATAGCATGCTGGCGCGTGGGCTGGGTGAGCACGACCACTCCGCGCTCGCGTTGGTCTACCGTGCGCTGGCGGGCGAAGAGGGGAAGGATTCCTGACCGAATTGGCCATCTTCCCGGGCGTACGCGGGTGTGCGGGTGCACGGATGCCATGGTTGCGGGTGACCGCGTGCTTCCGTCGCCTCCGGGAAGCCGAGTGAGAGATCGGCAGCACGAGGGCGGGTCGTCCCGTCGAGCGGGGAGAACTTTTCTCGCAGCCAGAAGACGCACGCTGTCGGACGATCGCGTCGCTGGTTTCAGAGCGGACGCGAGGCACAGCGCTGGTAGAGCTCGTGCCAGGGACGCACCCGCTCGAAGACCGCGCTCGCGGTCAGAACATCGGTATCGGCATAGCGCCGCCCGATGATCTGCAGCCCGACCGGCAACCCGCTCGCGCTCAGCCCGGCCGGGATCGAGGCTGCCGGATGCCCGCTGAAGTTGACCGGATAGGTGAGACACCAACCGATCAGTGGGTCGACTGGCTCTCCGTTCACCTCGCGTGGGCCAACGGTGTTCCCGTCATCCGCGTTTTCCACTGGAAGGCAGGCCAGGGTCGGTGTAACGAGCAGGTCGTACCGTTCGAAGACGCTCTGGATCGCGTCGTACACCTCCGAGCGGATGCACTGGTCGCGATAGAAGTCCAGGGCGGTCATCGAGCGTGTCTTCTCGACCCATTCGAGATACTGTGGGGGAAAATCGTCGCGGTGCTTGCCGAGGAGGTCGATCCCCTGCGCTGCGAACCCGTCGAGCGTCAACAAGTTGATCGGCATGATGAGGCGACACCAGAGGTCGCTCAGCTCGCGCTGGTGGCGGGTGATCCCGAGCCGCACCTCCTCGACACTCGCTCCCGCGTCCGCGAAAGCCTGGACAGCTTGGCTCACGACGGTCGCCACCTCGGGATCGACTGGGAAGACATCGAAGTGAGGGCTATAGGCGATACGCCAACCTTGAATCGAGCGGCGTGTGGCAGCGAGGAAGTCGACCTGCTCGTCGAGCGCAAAGGGATCACGTGGATCGTAGCCGGCGATTGCGGAGAGCACGAGCGCCGCGTCCTCGACGGTGCGCGTGATAGGACCCTCGAAGAGGAACGGTGTGTCGCCAGCGAACGCGTTGGGGCGGGCAACGAAGGGAACGCGGCCAAAGGAGGCCTTGTAGCCGTAGACACCGCACCATGCGGCGGGGATGCGGATCGAGCCGCCGCCGTCGGTCCCCTCGGCGAAGGGGATGAGCCCGTCGGCGACGGCTGCGGCGCTCCCGCCAGACGAACCGCCGGTGTTGCGCCGAAGATCGAAGGGATTGCGCGAAGGACCGAAGAGATAATTGTCGCAGGTTCCACGGAAACCCATGACAGGGCTATTGGTCTTGCCTAGGATGATAGCGCCCGCGCGCTCGACTCGTTCGGCGAACAAGCAAGAGGCATTGACGACATAGTCTTTGAGCGCCCGTATGCCACCGAAGGTGCTCTTCCATCCGGGTTTGAAATCGAAAAGATCTTTGATCGCGGTCGGTACACCATGGAGCGGCCCGAGTGGATCGCCGCGCAGCACTGCCTGCTCGGCGTCGCGAGCACGCTGGCGAGCCTCGTCGAATCCGAAATAAACGAAAGCGTTGAGGCTGGGGTTGCGCTGCTCGATCCGAGTGATGAAGGCGTCCACGACCTCGACTGGCGAGAGTTGGCGTCGGCGGATACGGAGGGCGAGTTCGGTTGCGCTCATGTATGCGAGTTCCTCGTGTAGTGCCATGACAGCTCTCCTTTCACCCATGACCGGTGCGTTCGGGTTCGGCCGACACGACTCGATCCGTTGGCCTTGGGAGCTCATTGGGTTCTGCGGAGCCGCTATCTCCACGCTACGCCACTTCTCGTCACCTGTCAAGCGGATGTGCTGGTGAGTCGTTGAACAGATCGAATGATGACGTGGTGGACGAGAGGGGCAGAAGTCGAGGGCGTGACCTCGCAGTCGAACCCACGCGGGATCGTTCTTTCGCCGCGGGCTTTACACCTCCTCTGTTCGACCAGAAGCGAGCGGTCCGTCGGTCTCTTTGCACGAGAACAGGTCGTCACGCCGCGCGCCCCGCTCCTGAGCCTGTACATGCTTGCCCAGTTCAGGCAACGCCCGAGGATCGGCCATTCTCGGACGTTTTGTCGCTCGTGCGTGCCTTGGAGTGGATGAGGTGAGCCAGTTCGCTGATCCGCTCAGTGAGGCGCAGATCGATTTCGGAGGCCTGTGGCAAGAGCGAGGCGCTCGGCCGGTCCGGCGGTAGTGCCGCTCGCCAGGCGTGTTCGATCGTCGTGCCGAGGCGCTCGAGTCGCTGGACGAGCGGTGGGTGCGAGTCGACCGGGTGAGGAAGGCGATCGGTCGCGATCCAGTCTGGCGGTACGGGTGCCTGGAGCGTGTGGGCCGTCAGCCAGGCAACCGCTTGCCCAGCCGGCGGGGGGCCGTCCGGCTCCTCACTGAGCCGTGCGAGGTAGATCGACCAGGCGGGTACAGCGCAGGCGACTTTGAGGAGGGCAGTTGCTAGGGCCAACCTACCCGCGACTTGGGCGCCGGCTGCATCGGCGATGAACTCGCGTTCCCGGGAATGGCTCGCGGTCGCCAGCGCGAAGCGCTCGATCACGAAGGTGAAGAGTGGCACGAGCGGCAACGTGGCTAGGGCGCGCCAATCGCGGGAGACAGCCTGCTGCAGCTCGTCGACCGCGTCGGTGGCACTCCGGAAGGCGGGGGCGAAGTCGCGCGAGTAGCGCGTGTCAGCTCCATGGAAGTGGGCGAGCTCGTGGGCGATGACGGAGCGCAGCTCCTCCTCATCCCACAAATGGAGGAGTGGAAGCGAGAGACAGAGCGTGCGCCCGGTGATCCTGCTGGAGAGCGTCTGAACGGGAACCTCGATCGCGTAGCAGTTCGGCTCGTTGGTGACGATCAGGTGGTCGGGCGGTTCGGTACCTAGCTGACGAGCGACGTCATCGATCGCACGCCAGAGGCCGGGCGCGTCGGAGCGGCCGACCGGCAGGGCTAGTTCGCGGTGCTCCAGCGGCCGATTGAGGGAGAGTGCAGCCCTCGCTGTGCGATAGGCGGTGTACAGCCCCAGGAGGGGGATGCCGAGGACGAACCCACGCGGGACGGCCTGCAACAGCACGAGCATGACCATCGTGAGCGCACCGGCTAGGAGCAGCGAAAAGGCTACTCCCAGGAGCGCTGCTCCGATCCCGAGCGAACGGACAGCGGCGCGGAAGAACTCGGGAAGACGCTCCAGGGACGTCCGTGCCTGG